>NZ_JBDNIJ010000328.1:0-28487 GCF_041688325.1 Ilumatobacter sp. | reverse complement strand
TTACGCGATGCCATCGAACCGATCGCGATGCACTCGGTGTGGTGCGAAGCCACGAGTACCCGCCTCAGGGTCCTGGGCCTCGACTTCTTCGAGAGCTATGTCACCTGTCGCGCCTCGTTGCTCGGCGAACCCGAACCCGGAGTCGTCGTGTCGACCTTCGCCGTCTTCGAACCGACGGTGATCTGCGCGGTATACGAAGCAGGTCGTTCAAAGTGCGACCGCACCGAGTTGCTCGCCGCACGCGACGAGTCGACCATTGCGAGCCTGTCAGCGGCGCTCGCCGGCGTCGACACCAAACGGGTTGGCGCTGTCGCCGACGTGTTGCTCGACGCTGTGGGGAGCGCCGACGGAACTGGTCGTTCACTCTTTTCGGGTCTCCGTGACCAGCCCGTTCCCGCAGGTGCAATCGGTCGCCTCTGGCGAGCGTGTGAGTTGATTCGTGAACATCGAGGTGACAGTCACGTAGCCGTGTGCGTCGCCGCTGGGTTGAGCCCGGTTGCTATGAACGTGCTGACCGAGTTGTGGGTTGGAATGCCGATCGCCACCTACTCGGCGTCGCGCTTTTGGTCGGCACCCACGATCGAGGCGACGTGCGACGATCTTCGTTCACGCGGTTGGCTCGACGGTGACCAACTGTCCGAAAGCGGCCGCACGATGCGCGACGGCATCGAAACGACGACCGATGAACTCCAGGCGTCCGTTGTCCGAGACCTCGTCCTCGCCTGTGCGGACGGGGCTGCGGTCGACGCGCTGATCGAAGATCTCTCCGACTGGTCGCAACGATGCATCGACGCCGAGGCATTCCCTCCCGATGTCTTCAAACGCGCCGCCGGGTGATGAAACCGGGTTTGGATCGCTTCGGGCGCTACATCGAAGAGATTGCACGATGATTCAGACAACCACGATCGGGGCCTACCCCAAACCTGGCTACGTGCCAATCACCGACTGGTTTACGACTGACCACCGAGCCGGGGAGGTCGTTGACTACACGAGCGCCTACGCGGAGGAACTTGAGGCGGCGGGCGACGACGGAGAGATGCTCTTCCGGCAGGCGACGAAGGAAATCATCGACGACCAGATCGACGCCGGCATCGACATTGTGACCGACGGCGAAGTGCGCCGCGAGAACTACGTGCACGCACAATGCCGCTACCTCAGCGGATTCGACTTCAAGCATCTCGGACAACACCGGATCCGCGACACGATCGAGACACGCCTGCCAACCGTGTCCGGTCCGGTCGGCTTCGACACGTCGCCACTCGCTCGCGACTTCGAAATCGCTCAGTCGATGTCGGCCCGACCAGTGAAGGTCACACTGCCCGGACCAATGACCATCATCGACACAACGGTGGACGCTCACTACTACGACGAGCGTGCGCTCGGCGCTGATCTCGCCGTGGCATTGAACGCTCAGATCCACGACCTCGTCGCTGCGGGTTGTCGGCACATCCAAATTGATGAACCGGTGATGGCTCGCAAACCGACCGTTGCCCTCGATTACGGAATCGACCAGCTTGGGCGGTGCTTCGACAATGTGCCGGCAACCGTGACCCGGACGGTGCACTGCTGCTGCGGCTATCCAAGACGACTCGACGATACGGAGTACCCCAAGGCCGACCGTCGCACATACATCCAGCTCGCTCCGGCGCTGGATGCGGCGCCGATCGACCAAGTGAGCATCGAAGATGCCCACCGGCACAACGATCTCGCAGCACTGTTGCCGCTCTTCGCCAATACCACCGTCGTCCTCGGCGTCGTGGCCATCGCGCAGAGCCGGGTCGAAACGGTCGAAGAGATCACGGCCCGCCTCCGGGTGGCCCGCGGCTACCTTCCCGAGGACCGCCTCGTGGCCGCCCCTGACTGCGGCCTCGGCTATCTTGGCCGCGACCTCGCCCAGAAGAAGCTGCGAGCGCTCACCACGGCGGTGGCCACGCTCAACGGGTGAGCAAGCCAGCGCATGCTGAACAGACGGCAGCCTGGCGCAACCACGTCACGTCGCAGCGATAACCGGCCGCGGCAGCTCGCTCGTTCGTGCCCGCAGCATCAGCCACGCGACTGCGCTCATGATCACAGCACCACCTATCAACGTCGTCACGCCAGGTGTCTCACCAGGCCAAATCCAGACCCACACTGGTGCGAGCACGACCTCGGTCATCAGCAGCAATGGGATGCGCGCTGCGGCGACCGAACGATGTCCGAGGTTGAACAGCGGCAAGCCCACACCCAAAGCGAATCCACCGGAGATACCCGCCATCGTCAGGTCGCGACCACTGATGCCAAGCCCCGTGTCAAAAAGTGCAATCACGCCGGAGCCGAGCGTGAGAAATACTGCGGCGATCAATGTCGGGATCACCGGGTCGACCCGAGAAACCGACCGCTGAATAACGCTGTACAGCCCAACGAGCACCGGGATCAGCGCCGCAAAGAACAGTCCCATTGCCGAGCCAGCGTCGAGACCTGCTCCAACCATGATCGTCACACCGACCGCCGTGATTGCGATCGCGATTATTGTCGATCGCTCGACGCGTTCACGCAACAGCACCCAGCCGATAATCGCTGCGAAGACCGGCGCCGCGGCGAGCATGAACAGGGTTGTTGCAGCTGACGTTCGTGACAGCGCAAGGATGTACAACATCGAGGTGGTGGCCAACACCAACGCAGCCACCCATGTCCTCCACGTGACCTCGGCGAAACTCACTGGGCGGCCGCTTCGGCGCACGAGGATCAGCAGCACCATGACCAAGACCGTCGAGAGCCCGCGATAGGTCAGAAACTGGAAGTCGCTGGCGCTCTCGACGCCGCGGAACGCGATGGCTGTCACGCTGAAGGCGACACCCGCCCCAGCAACCAAGACCTCACCCTGTCGCTCAGTGAGATCACCCTCACCGACGAACGCCCGACCGACGGCACGAATCACTGGATAATCCTACGACCGGCGTCCGGCGAGCGACGATGTAAGGCGACAGCGCCTGGCGATTCTCGTCGTACGCCGACGGGCCTGGCGTGGCACCGCGATTGACCGACAAGTAGCCCGGTCGTGTCGTAGCTCATTGAGTGATTGGGAGCACGTGAGCCCTTCCTCTCAAGTTGCACGTTCCGGCTGCAATTCGGGAACACGACAGAGCCGTGCGAGTAATGCAAGACCATCATCGCTTCCAGGCCAGTGTCGGCGAACGGCATCTGGTCCGGCTCGGCGGATAACGCTGCGGAGCACGATGCCAATGACGATGGCATCGTCGGCGTATCCGAGGACAGGAATGAAGTCTGGAACGAGATCGATCGGGATGGCGAGATATCCCAAGAGCACAAAGAGGCGGACCCGCACCCCTCGGCTGATGCTTCGATCACCGGCAAGACGACGCACGAGTCGGATCGTGTCGGGCACGATGCGGACTGCATCGCTCAGCGTCGACCCAGGCGGCCGAAGGATTGCAAAGCAGGCAAGCAGAACCAGCCACATCAGGCCGATTGTGACGACGACCCCGATGAGGACGACGAGGATTGTTCGCATTCGTTCAGTGTGGTCGACCGCCGAGGTGCTCAGTGCGCATCGTTGACGAGCGCAGTGATGCTCGGTCTGACGGGAAGCGGAACGGCCAAAAACCCAGATCTACACGATACGCAGGCCTGATATAGCCCGGCTGATGACGAGCTGCTGGATTTGCTCGGTGCCTTCGAAGATGTCGTGGATCTTCGCATCACGGTGCCAGCGCTCAACCGGGTACTCACGCGTGTAGCCGTAGCCACCGAGAATTTGGATGGCACGCTCGGTCACCCACGTGGCGGTGCGGCCGGCCTTGAGCTTGGCCATCGAGCCTTCGGCGTTCACGAAGCCCTTGTTCTTACCAAGCCAGGCGGCACGCCAGATGAGGTTGCGTGAGGCTTCGATTTCGGTCGCCATATCGGCGAGCATGAAGGCGATCGACTGGTTCATGATGATCGGCCGACCGAATGCCTCGCGGTCCTTGGCGTACTGCAACGAGTATTCGAAGGCGGCACGAGCGACACCGAGCGCCTGGGCGCCAACGGCCGGGCGGGTTGCTTCGAAGGTCTGCATCGCTGCCTGCGAGTTGCCCTTCTCACCGCGACGCACTCGGGCGAGGCGCTCATCGAGCTTCTCCTTACCACCCAGCAAACAACGGCCGGGAACCCGGACGTCGTCGAGGACGACCTCGGCGGTATGGCTGGCACGGATGCCGTGCTTCTTGTACTTCTGGCCCTGCGACAGACCCTTCGTGTTCGGCGGAACGACGAACGACGCATGACCCTTCGAGCCAAGCTCGGGGTCAACGACAGCGACCACGACGTGGATGTTGGAAATACCACCGTTGGTAATCCACGCCTTGGCGCCGTTGAGCACCCACTCATCTTTGGCCTCGTCGTACTTGGCTGACGTGCGGTAGCCGCCGACGTCAGAACCGGCGTCGGGCTCAGAGGCGCAGAACGCTCCGAGCGCGAGCTTGCCCTTTTCGTCTTCATAGCACTGCGGCACCCATTCCATCAGCTGCTCAGGCGTGGCTGACGAGGCAATGCCTGCAGCAGCAAGCCCGGAGCCCATAATCGCCATACCGATACCAGCATCGCCCCAAAAAAGCTCTTCGATCGCGATCGGCATCGACAGGCCGCTCGGGTCATTCATCATGGCTTCGGCCATGAACTCCCAGCTGTACAGGCCGATCTCCTTGGCTTGCTCAACGATCGGATACGGGAACTCTTCCTTCTCGTCCCACTCTTCGCCGGCCGGACGGACGACGTTCTCGGCGAAGTCGTGCACCCACTTTTGGAGCGTCAGCTGGTCTTCGTTCAGCTTCATTGAGAAATCTGTCATGCCCCTAAGTTACCGACTGGTAACCACCGTGTCTACCCCTCGGTAACTTCGCGACCGAAGTGTCATGCAACGAGCGAGCGGCAGAAGTGCGAGATCCGGCCAGCTGAATCCCGGGCGTCAGGGCTCGCGGTTGGCGAGCTTGAGGAGATCAGCACCGATCTTCTCGGCGATCAACTTCCCACCCGGCTTGTAGACGTGAACGCCGTCCCAGCGATGGCCAATGTTCGTCGCAATCGCTTCGTCGTTACACCACTCATCGGGCCCATCGAGCACAAGCACCTCCGGGCCGTACTGCCGCGAGACCCAACGGATGACTTCGTTGACATGTGCGACTCGGCTGTCGTTCCCGCGCTCCGGAAGCGGCGGCACCCCTGCGCCTTCGGCCGACACCGGGCGCATGCACGGCACTTCAAGAATGGCCACGTCAGCACCGGTCGCGAGGAGGGCATCGATACCCGACTGCAAATTGGCTGCGAACTTCGAATCGGCGGCCTGCGTGTTGAACGCGTAGTACGCGTCTCCGTCGTCGATGTCGAAAACATCCCACGCACCGATCACCACGAGGGCGACGTCAGCTCCGGCGGCAGCTGCACTCCACTTGTCCTGCCAGCCATCACAGATCGCAAAGTTGTTGTTGAAGTTACGTTCGGTGACGATCTTGCCCGAGTCCCACACGCTGCAGCCGTCGACCCCACCGTTCTTGATGACCGGGAAGACTTGCTCGAAACCACTCGGCAGGTTGTTCGCCAAGGCTCGAGCTTGTGAGTCACCAACGATCGCGAGCTTCGGTCCGCCGGGCGTGGTCTCGGTCGATAGCGCAGTCGATAACGCTGCCGTGATCGTGGTCGTGGTCGTGGAGGCAGTCGCAGCAATCGTCATGTCTTGCGCCGACACCTCGGCCGCAACTGCCACCGCTGCGCCATCAACCGCTGTGCCGTCACCCGCTGCGCCATCAACCGCGTCGTCATCAACCGCGTCGTCCGCGCCGATATCGAGCGAGCTGGCGTCGAAAACCGCGTCCTCGCCGCCCTCGAACGGGTTAAACGGGTCGACGTTCACGTAGAAGATCCCAAGCCCGATCAGCGCGACCGATCCAACCGCCATCGGCCGCAGCATGAGTTCACGCTGGCCTGCCCAGAGTCGACCGAGCAGACCTTCTCGAATAGGTGTCTCGACGAATTGGTACGACACCTCGGCGACCAAGATCGAGACCAGCAGCGCCCCGACGAACTTGAACACCGAACCATCGAGCGCACCGACGATCACGAAAATCGGCCAGCTCCACAGGTACAAGCCGTAGCTCCGCTTGCCGACTTCAACCAGCGGCTGCCATGACAATGCCGACCGGTAACCGACCGCTGCGGGGTGCATGGCGATCATCACCGCGATGACCGACAAGATCGAGGTGAGCGGCAGCACCCACTGGTACACGTAGCCGGCCGTCAGCGTGGTGACCGCGAACGTGCAGCCGAGTGCGGCGACGACTGCGGCGCCGATTGGATCGAGCAGCCGACCGACGGGTGCGTCAACTGCGCCGGCCGAACGCCATGGCCGCCAGATGAACGCGACACCTGCACCGAGCAGCAAGCCGCTCGAACGGGTGAAGGTCGACAGATACATGAAGTTGGTGCGATCGAGCCCTTCGAAGAGCCCGATCGGGCCACCGATCAGCGACGGCGAACCCGACTCCACCGAGAACGTAAACGCCATCACGAGGAAGGCCGCGCCGACAAGCAGCAGACCGACTGTCGGCGCACTGCGGCGCAGCTTCATGATGACGACGAACGTCAGTGGCCAGAGCAGATACCACTGCTCTTCGACCGCCAGGCTCCACACATGCTTGAGCAGCGGGTCACTGCCGAAATACGGAACGCCTCCGAGGATCTGACCCCAGTTGCCGGCATAGAAGAAGGCCCACGGCACGTCTCGCCGAAGGTCAGACACGTCTCGCTCGGAGCCAAAGAACGCCGCCCAGATCAGGACCCCAACGATCATCGCGAACAAGGCCGGAAGGAGTCGACGGGCCCGACGGATCCAGAAGTTCTTGAAATCGATCCGACCGGTCTTCTCCTGCTCACCGATCAACAACGATGTGATGAGGTACCCCGACACGACGAAGAACACCTCGACGCCAAGAAAGCCACCGTGCATCCACGAAAAGCCACCGTGGTAAAACAGCACGCCGATCACCGACAGTGCACGCAGGCCGTCAAGCGAGGGTTCGTACCCCATCTTGCTGGACCCCATCCTGCGCAAAACCGGCTTACCTGACCCCCGCTCGAGAGGCGCGCCAGAGTCGCTTGTGGTGCCCCCCGTCATCAACCAGAAAGTTTACGGGACCCAGACGTGCGCGCCGTGTCATGCCGACCGAACGAGCAACCCACAGCCAGGCGGGCGTCGAGAGGCGGGCGGCAGCTGCGCTTGGCATCCGGCCCATAGGTGCCGAGACCCTGAGGTGGCGGACCCTTCGGGATGCGCAAGATGCAGAACACGCGGGTCTGGTCGCGGTCGAGCGAGCGGCAGAGCACAAGGTCTTCGCCGAGTAGGCGGGCGTTGCGCAGGATCGCTGTGGCCTCGCTCAATAATCCCACCGGCTGCCAGTACCGCCGCAGCAATTCGCCCGATGGAGTTCCTGCGCCGGTCTCATACAAGTCGACATCCGCAACACCAGCTGTTCGTCGAGGTCAGCGACGGACGGACGTTCCATCCTTCGTGGTCTCGACGATCCAGCCGTCGGATTGCAGCGCATCGCGGATCACGTCGGCAGCGGCGAAGTCCTTGTCGGCGCGAGCCCGATCGAGGGCAGCGGCTTGAGCGGCGATGTCATCCGGCACGTCTGATCCAGCCGACAGTTCGAGGCCGACGGCAGTGCAGATCTCGTTGACCGCCGCAACGAGGCCCGACACATCGGTGCCAGCATCGATGCCAACATTCACTTTGCGCACGGTGTCGAACACGAGCGCCATGGCCTTCGGCGTATCGAGATCGTCGTCCATCGCAGCACGGAACGCATCGATAGTCGCGACGTCGCTCTCGCCTGACACGTCGGAGGTGCGGGCGGCGAACCCGTCCAACCCTGCAAGTGACTTGACGGCTGCATCGATCATCGCCTGGCCGAGCTTGACAGGGCTGCGGTAGTGCGACTGGAGCAGCACGAGTCGGTAGGAGCGCGGGTCGTAATGCTTGATCAGATCGAGCAGGTTGGACACGTTGCCAATCGACTTTGACATCTTCTCGCCCTCAGCGTCGACGACGAACGCGTGATGCATCCAGTGGTTGGCGAAGGTCTTGCCGAGCGCCACGGCTTGCGCCCGCTCGTTCTCGTGATGCGGAAAGCGCAGGTCCTGCCCGCCGCAGTGCAGATCGAAGCCCTCACCGAGCAGGTCGAGGCTCATCACGACGCATTCGCTGTGCCAGCCCGGTCGGCCCGCGCCCCATGGTGACGGCCACGCTGGGTCGCTCTCGGTGGGCTCATCAGCCTTGAATTTCCAGAGCGCGAAGTCGGACGGATGCCGCTTCTGCGCAGCGCCGACCACCTCGCGATCGCCACCGCCCGTCCGCATGTCGTCGAGCGTCTGCAGCGCGAGGAGCCCGTAGTCGTCGACTGACTCGACGTCCATGTAGATGCCGTCGTCGGTCGCGTATGCCTTGTCGGCAGCGATCAGCTCACCAATCATCTCGACCATCTCGTCGACATATTCGGTCGCCCGAGGCACGTCGGTCGGGCGCTTGACGTTGATGCCGTCCATCGCCTCGAACCACATTGCCTCACACTTGGTGGTGATGTCCTTCCAGGGACGGCCTTCGCGCACCGCGCGCTGCACGATTTTGTCTTCGATGTCAGTGATATTCGAAACCAATCGAACATCAAGGCCGCCCCACTCGAGGTAGCGGCGGAGAATGTCGTAGCTCAGCGTCGCCCGACCATGGCCGAGGTGTGCGGGGCCGTACACGGTCGGCCCACAGAGATAGACGCTGACCTTGCCCGGTTCACGCAGAGCCAGTTCACGCACGGAACGGGACACGGTGTCAAAGAGGTGCAGCACGCCAACAATCCTACGACTCGCCCCAGCGCACACTCACGCTAGGTTCCGCCGGAGGATGCCTTCGTCGGCGCATGCCTTCGTCGGCACGAATCAGGCAGGCGAATCAGGCAGGCGACCCCGGCGGGCCGACGGATAGCCTGCGACGCTTATGGCGAACCTCCCTGACAAGCCGACACTCGACGGCATCGAAGAACGCTGGGCAGCCCAGTGGGACACCGATGGCACGTACACGTTCGACCAGTCGGCGGTCCGGGACAACGTCTTCTCGATCGACACGCCACCGCCAACCGTCAGCGGCTCGCTGCACGTCGGCCACGTTTTTAGCTACACCCACACCGACACCATTGCCCGATACCAGCGGATGACCGGCAAGTCCGTCTTCTACCCTATGGGCTGGGACGACAACGGCCTGCCCACCGAACGCCGCGTCCAGGCCTACTACGGCGTCCGCTGCGACCCGAGCCAGCCGTATGCCGATGGCTTCGAACCACCGTTCCGCGGCGACCCGCCGAAGAAGCACCAGGCCATCCCAATCTCGCGGCCCAACTTCCTCGAGCTCTGTGACGAACTGGTCGAAATCGACGAAGAACTCTTCGAGCAACTCTTCCGGCGCCTCGGTCTGAGCGTCGACTGGAAGCTGAAATACGCAACGATCGACGAGCGCTCGCGCCGCATCAGCCAGCGCGCCTTCCTGCGCAACGTCGCCCGCGGCGAGGCGTACACCCAGGAAGCGCCCACCCTCTGGGACATCGACTTCCGGACTGCTGTCGCTCAAGCCGAATTGACCGACAAGGAATGCCCCGCCGCTTACCACAAGATTCCGTTCCAGCGAGCTGACGGCTCGGGCACCATCGAGATCGACACCACCCGTCCCGAACTGCTCGCGGCCTGCGTGTCGCTGGTTGCGCACCCCGACGACGAGCGATTCAAGCCGTTCTTCGGCACCAAGGTGATCGTGCCGCTCTACGGCCAAGAGGTCGAAGTCCGAGCGCACGAGCTGGCGCAGCCCGACAAGGGCACCGGGATCGCCATGATCTGCACGTTCGGCGACACCACCGACGTCACGTGGTGGCGCGAACTGAGCCTCGAGATGCGTGCCATCATCGGCCGCGATGGCCGCGTGCTGCCCGACGTACCGCACGGCGTCAATGCCGAGGCCTACGCCCTCATCGCCGGCAAGTACCCGAACCAAGCACAGAAGGCCGTGGTCGAGCAGCTCATCGAGCAAAACATCCTCGTCGGAGAGCCCCGCCCCATTTTGCATCAGGTCAAGTTCTACGAAAAGGGCGACCGACCGCTCGAGATCGTCACCTCACGCCAGTGGTACATCCGCAACGGCGGCAAAGACACCGACCTACGCGCCGCACTGGTTGCCCGCAGCAGCGACGTGACCTGGCATCCCGAACACATGCGTCACCGTTACGAGAACTGGGTCGACGGCCTCAACAGCGACTGGCTCGTGAGTCGCCAGCGCTTCTTTGGCGTGCCGATTCCCGTCTGGTACCGCCTCGACGATGCTGGCGAGCCCATCTATGACATGCCGCTCGTGCCTGATGAGGCCGACCTGCCAGTCGACCCGTCGATCGACGTCCCGGCTGGCTTCACCGCTGACCAGCGCAACCAGCCCGGCGGCTTTGCTGGCGACCCCGACATCTTCGACACCTGGGCGACCTCGTCGCTCACGCCGCAGATCGCTGGCCGCTGGAACGAACCGGCCGCGAGCGCCGACACCGATCTGTTCGATCAGATCTTCCCGTTCGACATGCGCCCGCAGGGCCACGACATCATCCGCACCTGGCTGTTCTCAACCATGACGCGCAGCCACCACGAGCACGGTGTTGCACCGTGGAAGCACGCTGCCCTGAGCGGTTGGATTCTTGATCCCGATCGCAAAAAAATGGGCAAGTCGAGCGGCAACGCTCAGACCCCCGACGGCATGCTCGAACAGTTCGGCACCGACGCCGTCCGCTACTGGGCGGCGTCAGGCCGTCCGGGCGTCGACACCACGTTCAGCGAAGACCAAATGAAGGTCGGGCGCAAGCTCGCCAACAAGCTGCTCAACGTCAGCAAGTTCGTCTTGACGTTCCCCGAGCCCGACATGTCGATGCCACTCGCTGACGCAGTGACTGGCGCTGTCGACAGGTCGATGCTCGCCAAGCTCGACGACACGATTGCCGAAGCCACCGCCGGCTTCGAGGCATTCGACTATGCCCGGGCCCTCGAGCGCACCGAGTCGTTCTTCTGGTGGTTCTGCGACAACTACGTCGAGTTGGTCAAGAGCCGCGCCTACAACTCACAGGGTGAAGCCCCGGCCAATTCGGCGTTGCGGGCCCTCCGTGAGGCACTCAGCTCGATACAGCGTCTGTTCGCACCGATGCTGCCGTTCGCCACTGAAGAGTCATGGAGTTGGTGGAACGACGCGTCCGTGCACACCGCTGTGTGGCCCGTGCCGAGTGGGCTCGGAGGCAATCCCACGCTCATCGACGTCGCCATCGACACGCTCCAGCATGTTCGTCGCTCCAAGACCGAGGCGAAGCAGAGTCAAAAGGCAGCAGTCGAGTCCCTCACGGTGACGGCACCGGCCGACCTGCACGACTCGCTGGCCGCTGGCACAGCCGACCTCTGCGATGCCGGTTCGATTGCAACAGTCACGGTGATTGAGGGCGCCGAGCTCTCGTGTGCTGTGGTGCTTGCACCGGCCGCCACCGACTGAGCCGGTGTCGCAGTCCTGTTCGAACGAACAGTCCTGCGCGCTGTCCGACGCGGCTACCCCACCGCTAACGTCGCAACGAGCATGACGACCGACGACACGAGCCCCGAGGCGGGCCCAACCAACATCGCCGTGCCCGACACGTCTGCAAACCAGACGCCCGCATCGAGCACCTCTCCCAAGAAGCTTCGCCGGACCTGGCCGCAGCGCTTCACGATCGGTGGCGTGTACCTGGCAGCGATCGGTTGCTTCGCCGCTGGCTCTGGCCTCTACGCCGCCCAGCGCGTGATTGAGGATCGCGATGTCGTCGCTATCGAGAGCGGCGCCCCCGGCGAGAACGCCGAGTTCTCCACCTCAGCGCCTGACGACGGAACGACCACCGGTGGCAGCGACAGCGCTCAGGGGGCAGACGACACCGATATTCCCGTCGAAACGTTTCCACCTGCCTCAGCCGCTGCCCGGAACTTCCTGATCACCGGTGCCGACAACAACGCTTGTGTCGACCCCAACTCGCCGTACGCCGGCGCTTTCGGCGATCGCAGCAGCCTCGGCGAACGTAGCGACACCATCATGATGTGGCGGGTCAACCCAGCCGCATCACAAGTTGCTGTTCTCTCGTTTCCCCGCGATCTATGGGTCACGATCGCCGGTGGATCCAGCAAGCAGCGGATCAACGTCGCCTACGAACGTGACCAGCCACAAAAGCTGATCGACACGATTTACCAGAACTTCGGCATCGCCACCGATCACTTCATTCAGGTCGACTTCTGCGCCTTCCGCACCTTGGTCGACGCGGTCGGTGGCGTGTCAGTCCCCTTCGACCGCCCGGTCCGTGACCCAGCGACCGGCCTCAATGTTCCCGTCGCCGGATGCTTCAACTTCAACGGCGACCACGCACTCGCCTACGTCCGGTCACGCAAGTTGCAAGCGCTCGACGAAAGCGGCAAGTGGGTTACCGACGGCACGTCTGATCTCGGCCGCATCTCACGCCAGCAAGACTTCATCCGCCGAACCGTCGCCTCACTGCTATCCGCTGGCGCCTTCAACCCGAACGTCATTCGGGCACTGATCAAGACCAGCGACGACTTCGTCGTCAACGACAGCGAGTTGACCGTGAACAAGATGCTCGAGTTCGCCGGCGTCGTGAAGGGCATCGACCCCGCAGAGATCACGACCAATCAGATCGAGGCGCGCGGCACAAAAATCCAGGGCAACTCCGTGCTGCTGCCCACGATCGATGGCCCCAATATGCAATCGGTGCTGTCGGTGTTCCGCGGCGAGGCGTCGCTCGCCGACGCACCCGAGCAAGTCTTCGAAACCACGACAACGTCGGTGACGCCAAGCGACGATGGTTCCACCGGCACCGCACCCGAAACCACCGTCGACGCAGTCCCGTTCAACACAATCCCGGTCGTCGTGGCAGAAGACAACAACAAGGGCTTCTTCCCCGACGCCACCATCAACTGCTCGTAGTCGTCGCACCGCTGATGGCAGATGGTCCTGCACCGAACTCGGGATGATTGCTGGCGGATTCCGCGCCCTGACGTCCCGAGATCTGCGCTCAGGAATCCAGTACTCGAGCGAGCGCTGCTGCTGCGTCTGACGGGCCCGAGACGGTGGTGATCTTGCAGCCGGTCGCTGCCGCGAGCTGTTCGGCTGCTTCGGCGTCACCCTCGGGGGCGATGATCACGAGCTCGTCGACTCGACGGGCGGCCGCAGCGACCTGTGTGATCGACTCGGCTTCACCCGAACCGTGCGCGGTTGCTCGGCAGTCAGAGAGCAGCACTGCGATCTTGCGCCCTGCTCGCGAACGGCTGAGTTGTTCGGTTGCGGCGTCAAGCGCTCGGACCACATCGGTCGTGCCGAACCCGCGCAGTGCGAGCACCGCGTCAACCACCGCTTCGCTCGACTTCGTCGCGTCTTGCGACTTGGCAGCAACGACGTCCTTGCCAAACGACAGCACCGAGTAGTCCTCTGGTGCCCGCCAGGCCACGGCGGCTGCAGCGACTGCCGAGGTGGCGAGCGGTGCACCACCCATCGAGCCACTGCGATCAACCATCAGACAAATCGCCGTGTCAGGTGTCGTCCACGAACGAATGCGAAGTTCCTCTGGGTCGATCGCCCGGCCTTCGCCCCGAGCGGTGAGGAGCGCATCGATGCTGGCGTCGATGTCAATGTCGCCGCCATCTGGCCGGTACGGCCGAGTCTGCAACTTTCCGACCCCACGCGGCCGTGTCGGGCCGCGCCTCGAGAGGTCGAGGAAGAGTCGGCCCGCCAGCCTGCGTGCCAGGTCGCGAAGGACCGGATCGGTCGCCCCAGTCAAATCAGCGAGCAGGGCCATCGTGTCGTCGGGGTTCTCCTCGAGCGCCTGCTCGACCGCTTCCTCGTTGAGCTCACCGACTTCGGGCGACAGCTCTTCGAACTGCTCGTTGCGCTCCAGCTCACGACGCGATGTGGTCTTCTTCCGCGCTTCGCTGACGGCCTCGTCGGCCTCGTCGCCCTCCTTCACTCCCGAAGGAGGGGAATTCAGCTGGAGGTCGTGCCCCGTGTCGGGGCGCCATCTTTTCCCTCGCCGTCCTCTCCTTCGGCCTGGCTTCGACCGAAGACCGACTCCCAGAGTTCGCGGATGACGTCTTCACTGACTCGGCTCGTGCCCTCGCGCAGCCTGACTCGCCCGGACAGCGCAACGAGCGCTGCATCGAGCGAGACACTCGGCGTGTACGGCGTGGCAGCACGGAGCTGTGCGAGCGAGTTCGCCACCATCACCATGTCGATGGCTCCACGGATCGACGATCCGATTCGCAGGTCCGGATGGTTTCGAGTGAGGCGAACGAGTTCGACGACGCCATCACGCCACGAGGCGTCGACGTCGTTGTGCGCACCAGGCGATGCCTGAGCGGTTTCACGGCGGAGAATCATTGTCTCGTCAGCCACGGACTGGTAGCCAACGGCAATCCGACACACGCGGTCGTACACGGCGCCCGAGATGCGGGCAGTGCCCACCGCATCGAACGGGTTCATCGCTGACACCAGACGGAATCCAGGTGCCGCCTCGATGCGGCCGAGCCGCGGCACGTTCAACTCGCGCTCGCTCATCACCGTGATCAGGACGTTCAGGGTCTCTTCGGGGACTCGGTTGAGCTCTTCGATGTAGAGCAACGAGCCGTCTTTCAGGGCCTGCGCCAACGGACCGGCGACGAACACGTCAGGGTCGTAACCCTCGCTGAGCACGCGGGCCGGGTCGAAGTGGCCGATGAGTCGAGCCGGAGTCAGTTCGGCGTTGCCCTCGACAAATTCGAAGCCGATGTCCATCTCGCGCGCCACACCGCGTAACAGCGTTGACTTGCCAGTGCCAGGCGGCCCTTCGATCAGAATGTGGCGATTGGCATCGATCGCCGCGATAACCAATTCAAGTTCGCGAACGCGTCCGACGACGCCAGCACGCAGCCGGTCGAGCAGGTCACGCAGGTCGGTGACGCTGGCGGCCTCACGCATAGGTGATCACTCCACGGAGGTTCTCGCCATCGCGCATGGCCCGGTACCCCTCGTTGATCTCCTCGAGCGGGTACGTCTTGGTGATCAGTTCATCGAGCTTGAGTTGGCCCTCGCGGTACATGCCAAGCAACTTTGGAATGTCAGCTCGCGGGTTGAGTGATCCGAAGATCGTCCCCTTGATTTCCTTGTTCCACATCGACAATTCGAAGAGGTTGACTGACGACTCGGTCTGGCTCATCGGCGAGATGCCTGTGACGACGATGGTGCCGCCCTTGCCGGCCAGCGACATGCCGAGCTTCATCATGTCGCCGTACAGCACGCCCGGCGTCATGATGACTTTGTCGGCCATCATGCCCCACGACAGTTCGTTGACTTCGGGCATCGCCTCTTCCATCGAAGCGAACGTGTGTGTTGCACCGAACTCCATTGCCTTCTCACGCTTGAACTCGACCGGATCGATAGCGATCACGTGGCGGGCACCGGCCATCTTGGCGCCCTGCACTGCGTTAATGCCGATGCCGCCAATTCCGACCACGACGACGGTGTCGCCCGGCTGCACATCGGCTCGGTTGGTTGCCGAACCCCAACCGGTAGCAACGCCACACGACACCAGTGCGACCACTTCAAGTGGGAGATCGCTCTCGACCTTGATGACCGAGTCCTCAGCGACGCAGGTGTATTCGGCGAACGTACCCAGCTTGGCGAAGAGGTTGAGTTCGGTACCGGCCTTGGGGCCGGTGAGAAGACGGTGACGGCTCGTGCCGTCGGTGATCATCCCTTTGATGAACGTGCCACCGCTGGAGTCACAGAGGTTCTGGCGGCCGGTCGAGCAGTAACGGCAGCGACCGCAGGATGGAACAAATGATGCCGACACATGATCACCGACAGCAACGCTCCTGACACCCGGGCCGACTTCCACAATCACACCGGCGCCCTCGTGGCCGCCGATCATCGGGAACAGGTCGTCGATACCCATGGCCTCCCACGCCTCCTTGGGCGGGACCATGTCACCGGTGACGATGTGCTCGTCGCTGTGGCAGAGGCCAGCGGCCTTCCACTGCACGATGACTTCTTTGGCCTTCGGCGAGTCGACCTCGATCTCCTCGATCGTCCACTCTTCACCGACTCCGTACACCAATGCTGCGCGACTCTTCATGGCCGCAAGTTAGTAGCCGGTCACTCTGTACCAGGCACTGTGTGACCGTTAACTATCCCGGGGCGAGATCACCCGTCAACGTTCTGAAAACGAAGAAGGCGTGAGGTACATGCGCATCTGGTGCGCACCTACCTCACGCCTTCGACGAGAAGGACGACGTCAGGAATAGACCATGACTCCGCGGATGTTCTTGCCGGCGCGCATGTCGTCGTAGCCGTCATTGACACCGTCGAGGTCGTACTCCTTGGTGACGAGGCCGTCGAGGTCGAGCTGGCCTTCGCGGTAGAGACCAAGCAGCTTCGGGATGTCGGCACGAGGATTGCCCGAACCAAACAGCGAGCCAACAACCTGCTTCTCCATGAGTGTGAGATCGAGGAGGCTGATGTTGGCCGTCATCTCCATGGCCGGGTGAATGTTGGTCACGACGACTCTGCCGCGCTTGGCGGCCAGCGCCAGGCCCCCGGCCAGCAACTCGCCCGAGCCAACGCCCATGGTCATAATGACGGCGTTAGCCATCGTGCCCCAGGAGGCTGCAGCCATGGGCTCCATAGCTTCTTCCATCGACGCTGCGGTGTGTGTGGCACCGAACTCCATGGCCTTTTCGCGCTTCGACTCAACGGGATCGATCGCCCAGATCTGCTTCGCTCCGGCGAGCTTTGCGCCCTGAATCGCATTGGCGCCGATACCACCGACGCCGACCACGGCAACGACGTCGCCGGCGCTGACCTGTCCGGCGTACACAGCCGAGCCCCAGCCGGTGACCACGCCACAGCCGAGGAGGCAGGCGCGGTCGAGCGGGACATCTTTTTCGATCTTGATGCAGCTGGCTTCGTTGACCACGGTGTCGTGGGCGAACGTGCCGAGCATGCACATCAGGCCAAGATCTTTGTCTTGGACGTGGTGACGAGACGTGCCGTCGATCTGCTTGCCGAGCGCCATGAGCGCACCGAGATCACACAGGTTTTGGTGGCCAGTCGAGCAACTCGGACAGCGGCCACACGACGGGATAAAGCCAAACACGACATGGTCGCCCACTTCGAGCCAGGACACACCGGGGCCGACCTTGGTGACGACACCAGCGCCTTCGTGCCCACCGATGATCGGCAGTTCAAACGGCAGGTCGCCGGTGACGAGGTGCTCATCGGAGTGGCAGAGGCCCGAGGCCGCGAGCTTGACCATGACCTCGCCTTCCTTCGGATCGTCGAGTTCGATGTCTTCCACGCTCCACGGCGCGTTGACTTCCCAGAGAATTGCGGCCTTTGTCTGCATGCTCGCGACTGTAGACCGTGTTGCCACTTCGCGTGGATACGGAGCGAACGTCCACTTCGCTGTTCACTTCGCCGTTCATTTCACTGTTCATTTCACTGTTCATTTCGCCGTTCATTTCACTGTGCGTGATGGACATTCTGGGGACCCTGCTGATCCTCAACAAACTCCGTGACACCCCACTGGCATGATGGCCGCATGGGCGACGGATTTGACGAGTTGACAGCAGGCCTGAGCGAGCTGGCTACAGCACAGCGCGATGCGGTCATTGCCATGCTGAGCGACTTGACCGACGACGACCTGCACCGCGTGGCAGAGGTTCTCCGCCAAGTCCAGACCGAGCGGGCTGTCCTCGGTGGGGATCATGATGCGATCATCAGTGCGGCGTTCGAGGCTGGTTTCGGGCGGGACGGCCTCGGTGTCCTGCCGTGGACCGAGGGCAATCTGATCGTCTGTCCGGGTGGCATGGTCTCCACGTCGAGGGCCAGCCACCGTTGTCGCTTTGTGAGCGTCGACGACTGCTGGATCTGGGCCAGCGGACACCTGCTCCGCGAAGACAAACGTTCCTCGCCCGGCAACGACGAGGGGTTCCGCGCCATTGCGCTGCTGCCGCTCGTCGACGGGCTCGAACTCGACGTCGTCTCCGGCCGGGCGCGCCAGGGGCAGCACTCCGTCGAACACGTCGTGAGCTACGAGGTTCGTGCTGGGAAACTGGTCGAAGTGAGCCAGCGCGCCGTCAACTCCAACCACGGCGGTCGTCAGATCAACTGACTCGTGCCGACCACAATTATCAGCGGGGCAGCACTCTGATCTCGATGTACTGACCGTCGGGCACCCAGCGCTGGAAGAAGCCGGTCATGTCGTTTCGGCTGATCGAGCCCAACAATGTTGACTCTTCGAGAAAGTCCTCGAACGAGGCGTTGCCCGCCGGGTCGGTCAGCGCATCGAGAATCTCGTCGTTAATCTGCTCGTTGCTGAACAACTCGAGCTCGTTGCGAATCTTTTCGGTCGCCGAAGCAAACTCGTTGGCCGGCACACCATTCGTTCGGATGTCGGCAAGCTGTTCCAACACTGCGATCGACACGTTGTCGACCAGGTCGGGGCCGGTGGAGATCGACAGGAACGTTTCGGCCAACGGCGTCGCACCACCCGTCAATTCGATCGCAGCGAAGGGCGAATACGACTCGCCAAGTTCTTCACGAATCACATCGGTCAGGCGGGCAGTGAGCACTTCTTGTACTACCCGGGCAGCGATGTCGTCGCGGCGATCAGACGTGCCAGGCCCGGTGATCAAGAACGACACACTCGCCTGGTCGCCTTCGCCAGCCCGCACCGTCTCGATGACGGCACCTTCGGGCGCTGGCGGCTCGACGTAGTCGACAGATTCAAAGCGTCCAGTGGCTGGCAGCGTGCCCAGATAGGTCCGTGCCAAGCTGGTTGCCGCGTCAATGTCGAAGTCGCCACTGAACGAGAACGTCCAGTCGGAAGCGTCACCGAAGCGGTCGATGTACACCCGCTCAACGTCCTCTGCCGTGACCGAGTTGAGGTCGTCGACGTCGAGCAGTTGGTAACGCGGGTCGTCATAGCGGGCTTCGGTTAGCGCCTTAAATCGGGCGTAGTCCGGGTTGATCGACGGGTCCTCGGCGAGCGGGAGTTCGTCGTCGATGTATTGCTCGAGAGTCACGGCATCGACACGCGGTTGGGTCATGATGAGGTAAATGAGTTGGAAGGCGGTTTCGAGGTCCGATGTTGCGCTCGACCCGAAGAACCCTTCGGTGAAGACATCGATCGCAGCATCGAGGAATACCTCCTTGTCAGACAGGAACGCGTCGATCGCCACCGGGTCGAAGTCGCCAACGCCGCTGCCCTCGACGACGTTCGCCGCGACTTCGGCTGGAGCGACATCTTCGTCAGCCAGCACTGAGGTTCCGCCAGGGCTGCGGCCCTCGAAGAACACCGCACCGTCGGTGATCGGCGTGTTGTTGAATGCGACACGAACGCCGTTCTCGAACGTCAGCAGCACAGGGGCAACGAATGAGATGTCACTGCCGTCGGCGAGGACCTCGCTGTTGACCTCTTCCACAGGGTCCGGCGGGTCGAGCAAACTCTCGCCAACCGCCGCTTCCGACTCGCGTGTTTCGAGTTCGCGAGTCGGCATCGACTCGACCTGAGCGACGAACACGCTGGCGGCAGGGACGTCGTCGATCTCGTCGGCTGGGGCAGTGACGAAGATGTGCGGGCCAGCCGTTTCGTAACGGGTGACAAACATGTAGGCAAGCGTCTCGGGCGTTGCCCGGTCGAGTACATCGGTGATGAAGTCGAACCAGCGCTGGCCAGTCGGCACTGACTCTCCTTCGAGGACGTGGCGAACGTACTCGTCTGCGTACGAGGCGTCCTGGCGGGAGTTGCGTCCGTCGTAGTCCACCTCGGCAGCGCTGCGTCGAGCTTCCACGGCGCGAGCTACTTCACCGGTGGTGAAGCCGAATCGGCGAACACGTTCGTACGCGTCGAGCACCGCCTGCGTGGATGCTTCGAGGTCGGCACCGTCGGCTGACACGAAGATCTCGGGAGCACTCAGCGACCGGACGAACCCACTGCTGTCGACCGATGCCGCATCAAACGGCGCATCACCGCGGAGGGCGTCGTTGCTCAGCCGGGTGCCGATGATGTCGAAGGCGAGGCTCTCAAGGATGTTGCGCTGCGCGAATGCCTCACGCGAGCCGGTCGTGTCGGCGGTCAGCGGGAGCGTGACGAACGCGAAGCCCTCGGACACGTCGGGGTCGTTGAACACGAGGGCCCTGGCATCGCTCGAGGGTTCGACGATCAGGTCAGGACGCTTGGGCGAGTCGCCGCGGGCTGTCGCTGGGTCGAAGCGTTCAATGATCTCGCGCTCCATCTCCTGTGCGTTGATGTCGCCGACGACGATCACCGACGC
The DNA here is from genome assembly GCF_041688325.1 of Ilumatobacter sp. Taxonomy (GTDB): domain Bacteria; phylum Actinomycetota; class Acidimicrobiia; order Acidimicrobiales; family Ilumatobacteraceae; genus Ilumatobacter_A. The sequence goes on along the minus strand of NZ_JBDNIJ010000328.1, from coordinate 8,051 downwards.
GTTGTCCGGCCGGTACCAGTCGTCGTAGAAGGCGCGCAACGGACCGTCGGTAGTGCGGTTGATCTCCTGGTCCGTGCCGATCGGTTTGCGATTCTCATACGGTGAACCGTCGAGGAAGAACTTCTGAATCTCGTCGAAGACGCGGCCACTCGAGCTCTGTGCTGAACCGCGCCACTCGTCGAGCACGACACCGCGCTCAGCTTCGACCTGCGCCGGGTCGATGATTGCCGCCGACAGCCACTGCTGCAGCACGTCGAGACCGGTTTCGACGGTCGACCGGTCAGCCGTCGGCATCGTCAGTTCGTAGACCGTTTCGTCGTAGCTCGTGTACGCATTGATGTCGGCACCAAAGCCAGCTCCGAAGCTGCGCAACACGGCAATCAACTCGTTTTCCGGGAACTGCTCGGTGCCGTTGAACAGCATGTGCTCGAGGAAATGCGCACCGCCGCCCTGGTCCTCGCTCTGGAACGCGGCGCCAGCATCGATTGTCAGCCGCATCTCGACACGCGAGCCAGGATTGTCGTTTTCGCGGATGAAGTACTGCAGGCCGTTATCAAGCGTGCCCGTGACGATCGCCGGGTCAATCACGAGGGAGAGGAGTGCGCTCTCGTCAGGCTTGACAACCTCGGTTCGGGGGCGCCCTCCGGCCTGGCCACCACCTGCTGCATCCGTGGTCGGCGTGGCATCGGAGGAGCCGGTGCACGCAGCTGTGGCCAGTGCGGTAACGATGGCGATTCCCACGAGGCGGAAACGAAAGGGGCGACGAGACACACCAAGCATGCGGGGCAGGTTAGGCCTGCGGCGTCAACGAGGCTGGAACACTGCAGTTCATCGACTCGCCACACCTGGGAGCACGTCAGCATGTTTCGCGAACAACTCGTCGAGACGCGGGCGCCAGTCGATGTCTTCGGTCGAACCACCGGCGGCTTGCACTGCTGCCCGTTCGGCCGCGAGCGTGTCGGCGATCTCGGCCACACCGGCCGCGAGAATCTCTGCCACCCTGTCGCGGACGAACCCGGCGAGTGCCGGGCTGGCACCGTCAGTACTGATCGCTGCTGTCACTCGGCCCGCTCGGGTGATCGCCGGGAGGATGAACTCGCAATCGACCGGCTGATCGGCCGCGTTGGTCCAGATGCTGCGAGCGCGCGCCGCGTCGGAGATCGCTGCATCGGTCTCGAGGTTGCCGGTGGCAGTCACGACGAGTCGCTGGCGCTCGAGGTGACAGTCGTCGAACGAGGCGGTGATCACCTCGCCACCGGCGTCGACGATCCAATCGACATCGACATGCTCACTGATGTCAGCACCGACGAGGCGGACAATTGCACCAGCGTCGAGGAGCCCTTCGGCCTTACGCCATCCGATGCGGCCACCTCCGACGACGAGCACGGGGATCCTGTCCAGATTGAGGAACACTGGATACGAAAACCGGCTGCGGTGGGCCTTCATACCCTGATTCTAAGGCTGACTTTTAGGCAATTCTCGATAAAGACGATCATTTTAGTCGGGTATTGATTAAATGGTCGCCGTGACCACCTCACTCCAGACTGTGCCGCCCGAGTCGGGCCGACCCTTCGACGACGCTCGCGCGGCCATCTGTTGGGCCAACGAGCGCTTTGCCGGAGGGGTGTGCGTCACCGCCAGCTTCGGCGATGCAACCGTCGCACACGTCGCGCACAGTGCCGTGCCAGGCATCCAGATCACGCTGCTCGACACCGGCTACCTGTTCGCCGAGACGGAGTGGTTCGCCGACCATCTGACGGACCGATTCGGCCTGAACGTCCGAGTGGTCCGCCCAGTGCCCGATCTCGAACGAGACATATGGGCCACCGACACCGACGCGTGCTGCGCAGCCCGCAAAGTCGAACCGCTGCAGCGCGCCCTGCGCGGCGCAACCGCCTGGGTGACCGGGCTCCGTCGCGCCGACTCACCAAGCCGCCGGACGACTCCGCTGGTGCACAACGATCTGATGCGGTCAGTCGTCAAGGTCAATCCGCTCGCCGGGTGGACCGACACCGACGTCGCAGAGTACGCAGCGGAGCACGACCTCCCGGAGCATCCGCTGACCGACCGCGGTTACAGCTCAATCGGCTGCTGGCCGTGCACCAAGCCAGCGAGCGACCGGTCGGGCCGCTGGGCCGACAGCTCCAAAACCGAATGCGGACTGCACCTCTGATGGCTACACCATTCACCCACACCCACACCCACACCCACACCCGCACCCGCACCCGCAACATCGCCCGCACCCGCACCCGCACCCGCACCCGCGACATCGCCCGCACGACCGCCAGCACTCTCCGACAGGACCGACCATGACCGACCTCACGGCAGCCGAACTGATCAAGGTTGAGAGCAACTATCTCGCTGGAACGATCGGGGCTGAACTCGCCAATGACGCAGCGAAGTTCGATGACAACGCAGAGACGTTGCTCAAGTTCCACGGCATCTATCAACAGGACGACAGAGACATCCGTCGCGAGCGGGCCCAGCAAAAACTGCCGCTCGATTATTCGTGCATGGTTCGTGCGTCGGTGCCCGGCGGCGTCATCACCGGCAACCAGTGGCTTGCCCTCGACCGGGTGGCATCGCTCGCCGACAATAAGCTGCGCCTCACGACCCGCCAAGGGGTGCAGTTCCACGTCGTCCACAAAGGCGAGTTGGCCAAACTCGTGAGCGGCATCAACTCGTCGCTCCTCACCACACTCGGCGCGTGCGGCGATGTGGTCCGCAACGTCATGGCGTGCCCGCTCCCGCACCCCGAACGCACTGCAGTGATCGAGCCGATCGTCACCGAGATGGTCGCTCGATTCCGGCCGCAGACCGAGTCGTACTGGGAACTGTGGGTCGACGGCGAGAAGGCCGTCTCGTCGGAGAAGCCGTCAGCGGCATCCCTGGCAGCCCTTGATGCAATCGACCCGGTCGAGCCGATTTACGGCGCCGCCTATCTCCCGCGCAAGTTCAAGATTGGTATTGCATGGCCGGGCGACAACTGCGTCGACATCTACACCCATGACGTCGGCATCGTGCCAACGCTCGACGGCCCCGACGGCCTGAGCGGCAACGTCACCGGATTCGTGATCCTCGCCGGCGGCGGAATGGGCATGTCACACGCCCGCCCAGACGACACGTACCCGGTGCTCGCACAGCCGGTTGGCTGGGTCGAGGCGGAAGGCCGCGACGGCGTCGAGTCGCTCGGTGATGTGGTCGAAGCAATCGTCACGACGCAGCGCGATTACGGCAACCGCGATGATCGGGCCCTCGCCCGCCTCAAATACCTCGTCGAGGCCAAGGGCATCCCGTGGCTACGTGACCAAATCGAACAGCGCACGGGCCAGGCCCTCGCCGACCCAGTCGAACTGCCCAAGTGGGAAGTCCACGCACACCACGGCTGGGACGACACTGAACCAGAGAGCGCCGCGCCGCGCACCGAGTCGTCCGTGCTCGGCCTGCCGGTGTCGTCGGGCAAGGTAGCGCACGGCCTGCGGTACGCGCTCAAGCGGTTGATCGCCGACGGCGCCGTGTCCGCGTTGCGCGTGACGCCACGACAAGACCTCCTGCTGCTCGGCATCACCGACCGGGCGGCCGTGGAGAACACGCTGCGCTCAAACGGTGTGCCACTCGCAAGCGACCAGAGCCCGACACGCAACCTGGCTATCGCGTGCCCGGCTCTGCCGACCTGCTCGAAGGCACTCGGCGAGGCTGAGCGGGTGCTGCCACAAGTGGTCGATCGCCTCGAGAAGGTGTTGGCTGACACCGGCAACACCGGGCTACCACTGCGGCTCAACATGACTGGGTGCCCCAACGGCTGCTCGCGGCCCTATGCCGCCGAACTCGGCATCGTCGGCCGGACCAAGAAGGGCTACGACGTCTACGTCGGCGGTTCAGCCGCAGGTGACCGGCTGGCCAAACGCGTCCGTGAGGACGTGCCCCTTGAGGAGATCCCCGACATGTTACGTCCCCTGCTCGAACGGTTCAGCCGCGATATCGGCCCGAACGACACCACGTCGTTCGGCGACTGGGCGATGCAGCAGGAGTGGACATCGCTCCTCGCCCTGCTGCCGACCACAACAGTCCGACGGGTGCGTACCAAGTGAGCGTCGCATTGGTCGGAGCCGGCCCGGGGGACCCTGACCTCCTCACCATCAAGGCTGCTCGCTTGCTCGCTGCCGCCGATGTCGTCGTGCACGATGCACTCGTCGGCGATGGCGTTCTCGCCCTCATCCCCGAGTCAGCGGAGCGGATCGACGTGGGGAAGCGTCCAGGTCGACCGGCCTCGCAGGAACTGATCTCGGCGCTCCTCGTCGAACTCGGTCGGCAAGGCAAACGTGTCGTTCGGTTGAAGGGTGGCGATCCGTTCGTGTTCGGTCGCGGCGGGGAGGAAGCGCTCGCATTGCGCGAAGCCGGGCTCGAGTTCGAGGTCGTGCCAGGCATCACCTCGTCCATCGCTGCACCTGCAGCCGCTGGCATCCCGGTGACGCACCGCAGCGTGTCGGCTGCGTTCACCGTGGTCACCGGACATCGCCGCCCTGGCGAGCCCAACATCGACTGGCGGTCGCTCGCCAAGGTCGGCGGGACCATCGTCATCCTGATGGGCGTGGCACATCGCGCGGCGATCGCTGCCGAGTTGATCATCGGCGGCCTCGCCACCGACACCCCGGTCGCCGCAATCCAACGCGCCACCACTGATCAGCAGGAGGTCGTGCGGTGCGATCTCGCCGACCTGGGTAGCGCTGGAATCGAATCGCCCGCCACGATTGTTATCGGCGCCGTTGCCGCGTTCGACCTCACCGCCTTCGACCTCACCGCCGCAGGAACACTCCGGGCGACTCAGAGCCAGCAGGTGATTGCTGCGACATGAGAGCCAGCCGCTGAACCGGGAAGGGAACCGGGAGGGGAATCAGGCGAGGTTCACTGCGTCGTACTCAAAGCTGCCGCCAACCATCGTGGCAAGGACTCGAGCTTCCCCAATGCCGTCAGATTCGATCGCAGTGAGGTCTTGGTCGAGCACGACGAGATCGGCGAGCTTGCCAGCGGTGATCGATCCCTTGCGCTGCTCGTCGAACGATGCGGTTGCTGACCCGACCGTGTAGGCGTGGATGGCTTCTTCGATGGTGAGTGCTTCGCTCGGGTTGAAAGAGACGCCTGATGCCGTGCGCTGGTTGACGAGGTCGTGGAGGCCGAGCAGTGGTGCGCCGTTGACCACCGGTCGATCAGAGCTGCCGGGCAACGTGATGCCTGCGTCGAGGAACGAGCGCTGCCGATAGCAGTCGCCGACCCGGTCGGGTCCGATTGCACGAAGCATGCCGTCGCCGATCTCAGAGACGAAGCGAGCCTGCGGAACCGGGATCACGCCGAGCCGGGCAATGCGCGCGACATCGACGGCGCGGGTCATGCCGGCGTGTTCGATGCGGTGACGGTGGTCCGCTCGGGGGTGCTGCTGGAGCACAAATTCGTACGCATCGAGTACCGACGAGACGGCGCGATCGCCAATTGCATGCGTGGCGACCTGCCACCCCGATCGGTGTGCCGCAAGGATCAGTTCGTGGAGCCGCGCTTCGGGCATCTGGAAGTAACCGTTGTTGCCGGGTTGGCCGTCGAAGTCTTCGAACATTGCCGCCGTGCAGCCCATGAGCGAGCCGTCGGCAAAGATCTTTGTGGCGCCGTAACGCAGCCAGTCGTCGCCGAACCCGGTGTGCATGCCGAGATCGAGTGCGAAGGGCTCGTTGTCATCGGCGTGATGTGCGCAGCCGTGCAGCGCGTCGACCGACGCCATCATCGTGACACGCACCCGCAAGCGGTTCGCTCGTCGAGCCTGTTGATAAGCAGCAACTTCGACTGGTTCAGCCGTGCCGAGAATGCCACCGACGCCAGCCTCCTGGCAGCTCGTTATACCCTCAGATAGATAGCGATCACTGGCAAGACCCAGGTTGATGGCCATTTCGGCGACCGATCGCGGGTGGACGAGCGAACGGACGAGTTGCTGTGCCTGCTCTTCAAGCAGTCCGGTCGGTCGGCCCTCGTCATCGACGGCCACCACTCCCCCGTCGGGCACGTCGACCTCGCCGATCCGGGCAAGGCGCATTGCTGCGCTGTTCAGCGTGGCGAAGTGACCGGAGGTGTGATTGAGTAAGACGGGATGGTCGGGGCTGACGCGGTCCAGTTCGTGGCAGGTCGGATGGCGCCGTTCGGCCAGCTTGTTGTGGTCGTAGCCGGCACCAACGATCCATGCACCCTGCGGTGTCGAAGAGGCCCGCTCGGCAATGGCGGCAACCAGCTCCTCGATCGAGTGCACCGCATCACCGTTGAGCGGAACCTCGTTGAGCGTCGCGCCGTACGCTTGCATGTGGTTGTGCGCGTCGTTGAACCCTGGCGCAACAAAGTGGCCGTCGAGGTCAATCGTTCGGCCCGCATCAAATCGCGCCAGCTCGCCGCGCTGGGCGACGGCCACAATTCGGTCGCCGATGATCCCAATCGATCCGGCACGCCGTAGCGCTGGGTCAACGGTGAAGATATTCGCGTTGTCGAGAACAAGATCGAAGCGCATGCTCCGACCCTAGGCAGGTGTTACTCCCGGGTCAGCAGTTGGCGACGAGGGTGCCGTTGACCGGTCCGAGGGGAGGTCATCTCCGGCTCCAGGACACACCGGATCGAGAACTCGAATGTGGATTCGCCGTGCCAGGGCTGAGTGACCCAAGCGGTACGGTGCGAATGCATGGGTGATCGACTGGTTGGCAAGCGAGTCCTCGTGACGAGTTGCGACACATACATGGGGCCACCCATTGTCAAGTTGTTCCGTGAGGAAGGCGCCGAGGTCCTTGCCGACGCGAGCACACTCATCGGAGCAACCGAACCAGCGGAGGTGTTGGACCGTGCTGGCGACATCGACGTCCTCGTCGCCAACCTTGATCTTGCTGCCTACGCCGCTCGTGTGCGCGACATCGACGACGACCAGTGGATGGCGGGTTTTGATGCAATGGTCCACCCACTGATGCGTCTCGTGCGGGCAGCGGCTCAGCCGATGATCGACCGTGGTGGTGGCTCGATTGTTGCACTGACCTCGTCGTCGCCATTGCGACGCATGCGTCCGCAAGCAACCAGCTACGTCACCGCGCGAGCAGCCCAGAACGCGTTCGTCCGATCGGCGGGCCATGAATTGGCGGCGCATCACGTGCGGGTCAACGCAATCGCTCAGAACTTCGTCGAGAACGAGACGTATTACCCGCCGTCGATCATGGAAAACGAGAAGTTTCGTGATCGGCTGAAGTCGGAGGTTCCTGCGCAGCGCCTTGGCACGCCCCGCGAAACCGCCGAGCTTGCGTTGTTCCTCGCCAGCGACGCGTCGACCTTCACCTTCGGCCAAGTCATCAGTTTGGATGGCGGCTGGTCCTAGTGCCGTGACTGGGATTGGTGACCTGTAAACCTCCTGGTCAGGGAGCCGAAAAACTCTGTGACACCCCAAATGTATTGTTGTGTGTATGGAGCTGGGGGTGATCGATCTGGTTGGCGGGGGCGGCGCAATGGTCGCTGTCAACGACTCGACCCGGACGCTTCGACGAACCCGCTCGATACAGCTCGACCACGTGTGGCGGGCACTCGAAACCGGTGCCTGGGTCACGGCCGGGTTCCGCTCAGCAACACCATGGCTGTCGTCAATCACCGGCGAATCGCCGTCGGCGTCAAGCGTGACGCTGCGGCTCGCCGAACGAATCCAGCAGATGCCCCAAGTCAAAGCAACGTTCGCTGACGGTGTCCTCGCCGAAAGCGCGCTCCGCCAACTGACTGACCTGTGGTCCTTCGACATCGCCGGCGAATTCGCCCGTGACGAACGAATGCTGCTCGGCTGGGCACTGCAATTCGCCTCCGGCGATCTGACAATGCTGCTCGCCACCTGGCTGCTCCACAACGACCCCGACGCCGCCGACAAAACCGCCCAAGAACAGTTCGAGTCACGAGAACTCCACCTGTCATCCCTGCTCGACAGCATGGGCCGCCTCGACGCGCTCCTCGACCCAGAGGGCTTCAATCTGGTCCGCGCAGCAATCCGTCATCTCTCC
>NZ_JBDNIJ010000059.1:0-11907 GCF_041688325.1 Ilumatobacter sp. | reverse complement strand
CGTGAACTGGGACCCCGCGTCGAAGAATCGGGACCGGATCACCAAACGACGCCAGCGCCGTCTCCGCGAAGAACTCCTCGACGCCGGGATCGATCTGCCTGCCACGGACGGCCTCAGACGCAGCCTCATCGAAGAACTCGATTATGCGCGGTACCCGCCGGTGCACGAAGGGGTGCTCCATTCGTATGGCGCAGTCCTGGTCGATTCGTCGCTGGATTGCCTCGAACTCGATGGAACGTTCTCGACGTCGGCGGTGACTGACGAGGCGGTGCTCCGGCGCCTGGCCGACGGCCGACACTCGTTCGTGCTGCGCCACGCCGAGTCAGTTGGACTGCTGCTGCTGCTTGATTCCCCCCATGACCGTGAAGCCGAACTCGTCCGTCTCCGACGCCGCACAAATCAACCCTCCACGACGATTGTCCAACGCCGCTCCAACGGCAACGTTCGCGTGGTCGGCCCGAATGGGTTGTTCATCTGGGACGGCGCCCGATGGTGGACGAAGCCATACGCCGCACCATTCGCCCGCGCAGTGCTCGACGTGGTGCCCAACGCACCGAGCGACACGCTGCACAGTCTCCTCGACTTCTGCGTCCACACGATGAGCCCGGCTGACGCGGGCGCCTGTCTGGTGTGGGCGCTGGACGCCGACGACATCGCCGACGTGGACGGCCTGAACCCGTCGCGTCCGCCAACTCCGATCCCACATCTTTCCTTCGACCAATTCGCGAAGCGCGCCGCGATCCGCCAACTCCTCACACAAGTCGACGGTGCGGCGATCGTGGATCGTGCTGGCCAACTCATTGCAATCGAGGCGCACCTTCGCTCGTCGGTGCAGAGCCATGACAACGTCAGACGTGACCCCTCACGAGGAACGCGCCACGCCGCTGCGCGAAGATACTCCTTCGACCATCGGGCCCGGATTGTGTTCGTGATCTCGCGGGACGGGCCGGTCACCGTGTACTTCGGCGGCGAAGAGATCGCAGCCATCCAAACTCGAACAGAAGATCACGACAGCGGACCCGATGCCGACGCCTGACGAGCGATCTCAAGGAGAGGCCGCTGACAGCGTTCCTTCGCGGGTCTCTACCGTGTCGGTGGTGAAGCGGTCTGGACGTTGGTTGCTCGCTGACCGGTACGTGAACAAGGGCACTGCGTTCACGGACGCGGAGCGGCAACGGTTTGGGCTCGACGGGTTGCTTCCTCCTGTGGTGGAGGACCTCGGGACGCAGCTCACTCGGGTCGCACTCGAGTACGACATGAAGGACACCGATCTCGAACGCCACGTGTTTCTCCGTGCCCTGCAAGATCGCAACTCGGTGCTGTTCTACGCCTTCCTCGCAGAGAACCTCGACGGTCTTCTGCCAGTCGTCTACACACCGACCGCCGGTGTGGCCTGCGAGCAATGGTCTCGCATCTACCGTCGCGAACGCGGCCTCTTCCTGTCGTGGCCCCAGCGCGACCGCGTCGAGGAACTCCTCGACAATGCGGTCGGCGATCGCGAGATCGACGTGGTGGTGGTCACCGATGGTGAGCGCGTGCTCGGCCTCGGAGACCTCGGTATCGGCGGGATGGGCATCCCCGTCGGAAAACTCGCCCTGTACACCGCTGGCGGGGGCCTCGACCCGTCGCGCACACTGCCGGTGTTCCTCGATGTCGGGACGAACAACGAGTCGCTCCTGTCCGACCCGCTCTACCTCGGATGGCGGCACCAACGCGTGCGCGGCGACGACTACGACGAACTGGTCGACGCGTTCGTCGACGCCCTCCATCGGCGCTTCCCCAACGTCTTGTTGCAGTGGGAGGACTTTGCGCAACTGCACGCCAACCGGTTGCTGGCGCGTCATCGCGATCACATCTGTTCGTTCAACGACGACATCCAGGGCACCGCCGCGGTCACTGTTGCGGCGATCGTCGCAGGATTGGTCACCGCGGACGTGCCGATCACCGACCTGCGTCTCGTCATCGTGGGTGCCGGTTCGGCGGGCACGGGCATCGCCAACCAAGCGGTGCGTGCAATGGTCGCTGGCGGTCTCGCTCATGACGAAGCGGTCGCACGCTGCTGGCTCGTCGATCGAGACGGACTCCTACATGACGCAATGGACGGCCTCCTGCCATTCCAGCAACCCTTCGCACGCCCGTGGGACGACGTCGCCGGCTGGGACGACGACGGTGACGGCGCCGTCGAATTGCTCGACGTTGTCGACCGGGTCGCTCCACACGCCCTGGTCGGTGTCACCGGCCAGCCGGGGATCTTCACCGAAGCCGTCATCCGATCGCAGGCATCGGGTGTGAGGCGGCCGATCGTGCTTCCGCTCTCCAACCCCACTCCGAGAGCCGAAGCCATCCCTGCCGATGTCCTCAACTGGACCGACGGTGCGGCTCTCGTCGGTACCGGAAGCCCGTTCGGGCCCGTCACAGTCCACGGCCGATCGGTCCCCATCGCGCAGGTCAACAACGTCCATGTGTTCCCAGGCGTTGGTCTCGGCGTTGTCGCCACTCAGGCCAGAGCCGTGTCGGATGCCATGTTCACCGCGGCCGCCACCGCCATCGGGAAACTGGCGGCTCAGAACAGCGACGGCGGCATCCTCCCTCCGATCACCCAGAGTCGCAGCGTTGCTCGCGAGGTTGCGATCGCCGTCGCAAGAACAGCGATCGACGAAGGCCTCGCCGAACCGCTCTCCGACGCAGAACTCTCAAGTCGGATCGACGAAACGGTTTGGCACCCCGTCTACCGCGACCTGCCTACTGCACCGTCATCATCGGGCGAGAAGACTACGAAATCGCCCGGTTGACGCCGCGATGCCGACCGCGAGCGTTGAGATGGCGAGGACGGCGAGTCCGGTGACCCGGCCCGAAGTGGACAGGTCCGCGTCGAGCGCGGCGACGATCATGGCCGCCGCGCCTGCCACCCAACCGACCGCGGCGATGGGCAGCGCCACCCGCTCGACATGAGTGAGTTCGGGGTCGTTCGCCACAGCGGTCGTCGCAGCGCCGTCGTCGCGCATCAGCTGCTCGATCCACCGCACCGGCGACGTGATCCCAAGCACGACTACCGGCGCCCAGATCAACCCGATCGCTGCCAACCAGGCCGCATCCGCGACGGTGACGCCGGCCGTCGGGTCAAGCCCAACGACTACCGCATCACCGCTGTACACCGCAACAGCCGCCACAAGAACCGCAAGAACCGCCTTCACGTAACGCAACACGATGCTTCGCAGGCGCAACCCGTGACGAACCATGCCGTACTCGATCTTGGCGACTTCTTCGAGGAGCGGCCGCGGGTGCGACGCTGCCAACTCGAACAACCCCTCAGCGCGACCGTGATCATCGCGGCCGCCGCGCTCCCGTGTCGCTCGATACACATCGAGCTGCCGGTCGATCCGCGCACGCGACGCATCGTTCGTCGGAACGAGCAGCTCGACGATCCGAGGCTCGTGTCGCGCGCGATCGAGCTGTTGCGTCGCATTCGGCCCGAGTTCGTCAGCGGGAAGCCGAAGCGATGTCAAGGTGAACCGTGGAGTGAACGTCTCGCGGCCGTTCCCGAGGTGGTTCGCATGAAAGTAGAACCGCGTCAGATCGGCAAACAGCAACCACAGCGCAAACCCCGGCACACCGAGAATCGCGAAAACCATCACGATCAGCAACCCATCGGGCACGGTGAAGTCCCCGGCGACAAGCGATCGGAGGATCCCGGTGATCGAGTCGCGCGCAACCACCGGCAACACGACAAGCAACCCGGCCCCCGACAGCAAACCCACAGCGATCCGATGAAACGTCGAGAGGCGAACCTCACAACGAGCTACGAACGCTCGCGCCGCAGCCCGCTCGTCTTCGGTGAGCGCAGCGCTGACCTCTACATCATCCATCGTGCGTGTCTCCTGAGATTACGATCTAACAACTTCATGATATTCTAGGAGCCGTTCAGGATCTGACGAGCTGAGGCCACTGACCTCTTCTCGGGTCACTCAATACGGCACTCGATTTCAAAGGAGACCATCATGCTCGGAGGACCAGAAGGAATGGTGCTGCTCGCGCTCATACTCGTGCTGTTCGGCGGCTCGCAGCTGCCGAAACTCGCGAGGAACCTCGGTCGAGCGCAGAAGGAGTTCAAGGATGGGCTCGCCGAAGCCACCCGGCCAGGCTCCGAAAAGGGCGCCACAACCAAGACCGAAGTCTGATCACCAAGGGCTTGGGATCTGCTCTCGAGTACTACGTGAACGAACCTGGATGTTCGCCCGACCTGGACCGGATCGACCAAGTTGAGAACTCGAGTGACGTCACCCTGAACGTCATCGTTGGTTTCACCGACGACGAGGACAAGTCGTGCCCGACCGCGTACTCGTCGCGAACCGCGGTCATCACGCTCTCGGAGCCACACGGCGCCCGAGTGTTCTTCGGATGTCGGCCAGACGGCTCGTATGTACCGAAGGGCTGATACAACTCGCCAGAACCACGGGACGCCTTTCTGGATTGCGCTCTCAGCACCTGACGTGCTCGCTGGCCACCCGATCCGCCAGTGACCGCTCAGCTTCCAGACCACCCGATATCGACAGCGGCTCGCTGCCTTTGAAACCGACCGAGATCTACACGACTGGGCTCGGCCAACCCCTTGGAAACGTGCATGTAATTCCGGTCGTTGTCGGCCGCCTCGTTGTCGCTGGCGGGTCCGGTTCGTGTGGGGCTGAGGCGCCGTCGAACGCTGACAGGATGGGCGCGTGCAGGTTGATCCGTGGCCGATCCCTGAGGGCGTTGCGGAGTCCCCCAATGGAGTGCGTGTACGCGGCCGCGGACTGGGTCGAGGTCAGCCCACAGGGCCCGATCCGACGTTGGGGATCTACATGCTCGCTCGAACTCCACCTGCGATGGCGTGGCCGAGCGAGTGGACTGGATGGCCGAACTTTCGGCTGCCGAGCGATACGAAGAGCGCTGTTCGGCAGCTGACGGAGATCTTTTCTGTTGCTGGCACCGCTCGACTGGAAATCGCGCGCCACGGTCGACGAGGACGTACGGGAACGGCGTTTGCGATTCTTGCGATCAAGAGCGGCGTCGGCTCAGCTGCTGCTGTCGAGTGGGTGCGACAGCACTACGACGACAAGGCGGTCGAGACTCCGTGGCAACGCCGATGGGTCGAGAAACACAAACCCTGATTCGGCCGCCGAGTGCGCCGGCGGCGCTACAGGCACGAGAGGCAGCGCACACACGACGGAGTCTGAGATGCCACGCATATCGCTCACCGGCTCAGCGCCGATCGTCCGCCCAGTACGAAGCCTCTTTGTGTCAAGGGGCAGTTTTGAGGGCGTTTCGTGCGCGACGACGAAGACCCTCTTGCCAGGCGGCGTGGGGGGTCGTAGCGTTGGTTGTTGGGTCCGGGAGTGACTTGTCCGAAGAGCCGGCTGATAAGGATGCAGAGCCGGTCACGCTGGAGTCAGAGTCGTTCCTGTTTTGTCCTCCCGGGCCCACCTGAACATTCAGCTCTGGTGGCGGGCGTCGGCCACGAGGTGTCGGTAGACGACGTCAGAGGTCCGGCGTTCAGAGCCCGGATTGCTTCCTTGGATGTCTTGCCCTCGGCGACTTTGCGGTCGAAGTAGGCGCGGCCAATGTTGTCGTGTCGGAGCTGTGAGATCGCGACGACGTGGAGCGCCCAGTTCAGCTGCCGGTTGCCGCGCTGGTTCAACCGATGCCGAACCTTTGAGCCCGATGATGCCTCGACTGGGGCGGTCGCGTTGTAGCTCGCAAAGTGATGCTTCGACTTGAATCTGTCGATGTTGCCGGACTGGCCAATGATCATCGCAGCGGTGATTGGGCCGACCCCGCAGAACGTTGTCAGTGATGTTGCCGATGCTGCAAGAGCGGTGTTGATGCGTTGCTTCGACGCGTCGATCAGCTGGTTGTAGCGATCTATATCGACGGCGAACTCGCGGGCGATCTCTTGGCGTTGCCGGCCCATTGCATCGGCGGGTTCGAAGTCGTCGATGACCGCGTTGACCCTGGTCACCGAGGTGATCCGAAAGCTCGCACCGCCGGGGACCATCCCGAGGAGCAGGGCGTGGAGGCGGCAGCTTGCCTTGTTCTTGAGCCGGCCGAGATCGCGTGCGTCGCTTGGACAGCAGCTTCAACACCCGCGAGTGATCATCGGCGCACACGGTCGTGAGGTCGTCGGCGCGTAACGCGGCGATCGCGATCGAGCGGGCGTCGTTGGGGTCGTTCTTTTGCGACTTGCCCGAACCCAGCACTCGCACTCTTGCAGCGCGGACCGGTGGCACGTCGATCACGTTTTCGCCGGCTGCGACGAGCTGTTGGGCGAGGAGGTAGCCGAGGCCGTGGGCGGACTCCACCGCCCACGCTCGTTCCTCGAAACGCTCAGCCCACTCGCGCAAACGCGCTGTCTGGGTCGAACAGGAGCGAACTCGGATCTCGTCGAGGACGTGTTCGTTGCTGTCGATCGCGACAGCGGTGTGGGAGCCCTTGTGAGGGTCGATCCCGATGGTGATGGTCATGGGGTAATGCCTTTCGCTCGGTGGTGAAAACCGAGGTGGGCACTCCTGATTCGTGTTGATAGTGCTCTTGCCTCTTTCGAGCCACACCTCGGTGAAGGAACCGGTCGGCAAGCACTTCGTTAGAAAGCCGACCCCAGCAGGGCAGCAGGCACTTAGAGAGCTCGCCAACCGGCACCTTCGACGCTACGACAACAGCCGCAACGTCATGACCAATCATGAATCAGGCACTTCCGATCGCCGAAGAAATGGCCGTCAGCCACTCGCAATCGCATCGCTGGCCGCTCAATAACGACGAGACCGCGGAGTTCGATACCGGATCAACGGGACTACGTTCGCCGTCGTCCGGCTGTCACAGCCCGAGCGAGGGAAGCTCGATACCACGTCCTCGCGGCTGCGGCTTCTCGATTCCAAGCTCCTGACGGGTCTCGGTGACGCTGTTGTGGATCATCTCCCAGTCCATCTGGTCGAAGGGATTGTCCTCCGGGTATGGGCCGAGGAGTGTGCGCTTGTCGGTGATGTCGTGTTCGACTCGGTACTGCTCGACTGTGGCAACGGTGCGCACCCACTGTCGGTCGGGCTGCCCGCGACCGGGACGGCGGCCGAGTGACTTCGTGATGTACGACGGCGGGTCGGTGACGCTGCGGGCGATCGCCTTCTGGGTTCGACCGTCGAGGATGGCTTCGATCGCCTTGAGCTGATGCGCGTCGGCTTCGTGCGCTGCGAGGTGACTTCGGCGGCGGTGCTGGCTCGTCTCCAAGTTTGCTATCTCGGAGTCGAGACGATCGAAGCGGTCTTGCAGATTGTCCGCTCGGCTGATCGCTCGGATGAGTTCGGCGTCGGGCTTGCGGCGCTCTCGAAGCGGACGCTTGCGTCCTCTGAGTGAGTCGACCTCCACGTTGGCTTCGGCCAAGTCATCGACCGCCGTCGTCCGCCGTGCCACGAGTGAGTCGAGATCGCGCTGTCGGTTCGGGCCGGCGGCTCCGAGGATCTGCTCGACTCGTCGCTTCTCGGCGTGCAGGTCGGGCGTCGGCCATGCCTCGATCGGGACGGTGGCAAGCTCGTCGAGGGCGAGGTGCTTGTTGCGGCGACGGCGGAGTCCGCGGTCGAGGGTCTCGGTCGCGTCGGCCAGGCTGGCGGTGCGGGCGTGTGGGCCGTCTTCTTCGATGTCGAGCGTGCCCGACTTCGGCATGTACACGTGGTTCGAGAGTCGACCGCGGCTGAGTGCCTCGTAGGCGAGTTCTCGATACACCTGGTCGTTGCCGAGCGTCATCGTCCGGTCGCACGTGAGGCCGTGCGCCTTGTTCACCGTCATTGCGTACGCATGGCCAATCTGTCCGGCGTCGAGGTATCGGGCCGGAAGGTCGACGTCGCCCCGTTGCATCCGGACGCGCATCGAGCGCGCTTCGATGTCGACGGCGATGACCACTCCCCTGTTGCCGTTGCGCACGCCGAGGCGCTTGTCGTTCTTCAACGTCATCACGACGTCGCCGATCTGGAACTGGTGACTGCCGATGTCGAGCGGATCGCCCGTGAGTTGTCCGGCCAAATCGGCCCGTATCCGGCCGTGGACGTTCAGTTCGGCGACCTCGGATCGTCGGCCTGCGAGCATGATTGCGTCGTCGCCCTGTGTGCGCGCTGCCCACCAGTCGGCGACGAGGAGCGCTTTGGCGTCGGTGGCTGTGTCGCCGATGGTGATGCGGCCGTGCTTGCGGTAGGCGTCGAGGGCGAGCGACGTGTCGCCGTCGCGGAGTTGCTTGAGTGCTTCGCGTTCCCATTCCTCGTGCTGGCGCCGGTTGTCTTGGAGTTCGATCGTCGGCTGTCGAGCGATCAGCCCGGCGAACAGACCACCGGCCGTGATCTCCGGGAGTTGCTTCGGGTCGCCGACGAGCACGACCTTGGCGCCAGCGCGGTCGACCTCGTCGAGGATGGCGGCGAGGTCGCGGGTTCCGGCGGTGCCGGCTTCGTCGATGATGAGCACGGATCGGTTGTCGAGTCCTCCGGGTTCGTTGTTGTCGATGGCGATGCGGAGTCGAGCGATCGTGGTCGATGGGATGCCGGCGGCGTTGGTGATCTCGTCGGCGGCAACGCCAGTGTGGGCTGCGCCAGTCACCCGGTAGCCGGATCGCTCCCACGCTTCGCGTGCCGCCGCGAGGGCGAACGTCTTGCCCGCTCCAGCGGGCGCGGTGAGAATGTCGACGCCGTTGCCCGAGGTCGTCATACGGATCACTGCTGATCGTTGTTCCTCCGACAGGGTCGGCGCGCCTCGCAGCGCAGCGAGCAGATCCTCCTCGTCGCACACCGCAGCGCTGCCATCGAGGAGGCGTCGTGCCAGGTCGAGCGCTTCCCGTTCAGTGTTGAGCAGATCGAACGTCGACCACCGTCGACCTACTGGCAGCGACGACAGTACCCGGCCGTTGGCGGCTCGGATCACCGGGCCTCGGGTGGCGATGCCGTCGAGCGGAACGACGTCGAGCCGATCCTCGAGACCGTCGGCCAGCGCCTCGATGTCTTCAATCGATGCGCCATTGGGAAGCGAGTCGCACCAGGCCCGCAGCACGTCATTGCGGCTGAACGTCGAGACGTGCTCGGTCAACCCAACGGGACTGAGCAGATGATCCTCCACTGACCTCTTGGTCGTGTCATCGACCGGCATGGCCGCTGTTCGGCCGAGTGCTTTCGTGAGGTCGGTCGGATCGAAGCCGACGTCGGCGGCCGTGGCCACCCACACGTCGCGCAGGTGGACGGGGTCGACGTCGTGGGTCTTGGTGCGGCGGGTATCGAGCGCGGCGATCATCGCGGCCCGCGGCGAGTACTGACCGCGCATCTCCATGCTCTGCTCGATCTCGGCTCGCCGCGTCGAGAATGCCTTCAACACGTTCTCGGGGATACCGACGATGTCGGCGATGCCGTTCTTCACCGGCCCCCATTCGACGCCGAGCGCGACGGTGAGGTTGTGGCGGAGCTGAGCTTCGTAGAGGTAGCCGATCGTCTTGGCGCTCGTGTAGATCCAGCGGCCGTCGATCGTCGCCCACTTCCCGTCGACGCCGCGCACCATATTCGGCACGAGCACGTGCGAGTGGAGATGCGGGTCGCCGTTGCGACTCGTGCGGTGTCGAAAGGCAGCGGCGATCAGTCCTTCGCAGCGGATCTGGTTCTTGCCGGCGTGTCCGCGACGTGACCAGACGGCGTGTCGTTCAGCGAAGTCGAGCGCTGAGCGGACGGCATCGTCGTGCGCGATGCGGACGGCTCGGGCCGTGTCCGGATCTCCGAGTCCGAACAACACGGACACGGACTTCGGCGCTCGGAACGTGAGGTCGTAGCCGGGCACCTTGTGCGGCTGGCCGAGCTGCGTGCCGGTCGACGGGTCGTGGCCGACGAGGACATGGTGAAGTGCGTCGGGTTCGACGATCCCGTCGAGGCCGAGCAGTTGGTTGCTGCTGGCGATCCACCGTCCGGGGGCTTCGCCGCCGACGTAGTAGTCCTCGACG
Organism: Ilumatobacter sp.; assembly: GCF_041688325.1. Classification (GTDB taxonomy): domain Bacteria; phylum Actinomycetota; class Acidimicrobiia; order Acidimicrobiales; family Ilumatobacteraceae; genus Ilumatobacter_A. Next base: position 1,922 of record NZ_JBDNIJ010000059.1, on the reverse strand, counting down.
CCTTTGGCGACGGCTTCGAGGTAGTAAAGCTCCTGGCCGGGCGCCGGCTTCCACACGCTCAGCACGGCGGGACGCCCCGCTGCGACGATCGGCGCGCCTCGCCCCGCACCATGGTGCAAATTCGTGAAGTGGGAATGGGTGTTGTTGGTTTCGTTCGGGAGGGGGTCATGGGTGGGGTCCGTTGGAGGGTTGGTGGAGGAGGTCGAGTTGTTCGTGTTCGGTGGATTGGTGGCGTGGTGTAGTTGTCGGGGTGGGTGGTGGTCTCGGTCGTTTGGTCGGTGGTGTTGATGGGTTGGCCGTGGTTGGGGTGAGGACGTCGGGTGGCAGGGTGAGGAGGTAATGGCCGGTGGCGAATCGTCCGGTGATCGATCGGTCGGAGCGATGCTGGGCGAGGCCGTGGTCGGCGAGGCGGCGGAGTGCTCGGGCGACGGTGTCGTTTGCGAGGTGGAGGTCGGCGGCGATGTCGCGTACGGATCGGTAGGACATGGTCGTCGCGCCGTCGATGACGGCGTGCTCGGCCAATGCTTCGAGGACGGCCCACGCGACGGGTCCGACGTTGCGTCTCACCCATGGCGCTGATGCGCCGAGCGTGAGATTCGTCGGGTCAGCTGGCCGCTTGGTCGCCACGGCCGAGTTCTCCGGCGACGAACTTGCGCAGTTCGATCTTCGACACCCGCATCATGCGGGCGCCGGCCATGAACACCGGCAGGCCGTCGCGTCCCTTCGTCGCTCGGTAGCGACGGGCCATGTCGTAGGCGACGGCCGGGCTGATCCGCATGAAGTCGGCGACTTCGTGGATCGTCAGGATGTCCGGCAGTTCGTCGAGTGTCGGGTATTGCATTGCTCCACCTTCTCGTTGAGTCTGGTCTCGTGTTGACTAATCTGGGGTATTGCAAACTACACAGATGTTGTTACGGTGTCAACAGTGACGCAGACTGGTCTATAGTTGAGGCCAACCGCAGGAGGTTCCGATGGCTCGCAAGAAACCCGACGAGATCGCAGACCCAGTGAAGATCACGCCAAACCAGATCGTGGCGTACAACCTCACCGTGGCCCGCCAGCTCCGTGGTTGGACACAGGAGAAGGCCGCTGTCGAACTGGAGCCATACGTCGGGGCCCGGTGGTCGAAAGCGACCTTCTCGTCAGCCGAACGTTCGATCGACGGTCGGCGCATTCGGCAATTCACCGCCGACGAGATCGTGGCGCTCTCGCGTTGCTTCGGCGTGCCGATCGGGTTCTTCTTCATGCCACCTCGCCCGAGCGAGTCGGAGACGCCGGTCCGCTTCGCCACTGCCGAGAACGACGACTACGGGCTCTCGCTCGCCGAGTTGCTCGACGCGATTTTCGGGACACCTGGCGAGCGCGAGATCATGTCAGAGCGACTCAACGACTACCTCGGTGAGATCCCGATGCACGATCTGACGAAGGCGCAGGAGCGGTTGACGTGGCAGGCCGAGGATGCGCTCAATGCAGTAGTGATGAAACAGCTCGGCCGATTTGATGACTGGGAAAGCACCCTGGTCGAGCTGACTAGTCAGGTCCGCAGTTGGAAGAACGCAGCGAAAGCGAAAGCGGTGCGCCAAGCGCTCGACGAGGAGGCCGACGATGGCTGATCGAACGAAGCCGACCAAGCGCGGCAACAGCAAGCCGAACGTCAAGAAGCGCGGCTCGACATACACGTACTACCTCTACGTCACCGACGCCGACGGTCGCCGCCGCCAGCACAGCAAAGGCGGCTTCCATACACAGCGCGAAGCGGAAGACGCCCGCATCGCTGCAATGAACGCTAAAGCGACCGGCACCTACGTGAAGGCCGAGAGGGTCAGCGTCCGTGAGTTCCTCGTCGACGAGTGGTTGCCATCCCGTCTTCCGCCCGCGCTGGAGGCGAGTACCTGGCATTCGTACGAGCAGAAGATCCGGCT
>NZ_JBDNIJ010000327.1:0-2562 GCF_041688325.1 Ilumatobacter sp. | reverse complement strand
CAGACCTCGGTGTGACAAGATCAATTGATGCCCGACCTGACGAAGCAGAAGTGGCGATCGAAGATTGAGGCGAAGCTGCTCGACTCGGGCGCCGAGGACAACCACCGGATGTACGGTGAGCGCAAGCAAGAGGTGATCGGTGCGATGTCTGGCACCGTGGTTGAACTCGGCCCCGGCACGGGCGTGAACATGCGCTATTACGCGCCGGGGGTCAAGGTCATTGCGATCGAGCCGAACCCAGTGATGCACGACCCGCTTCGCACGAAGGCCGCCGAGCACAGTGTCGATCTCGAGATCCGCACGTTGCGCGGCGAATCGCTTGACGTCGACGATGGGTCTGTCGACGGCGTTGTTGGCACGTTGCTGCTCTGCGGTGTCGATGATCCGGCTCAGGTTGTTCGAGAAGCGCATCGGGTACTGAAGCCTGCAGGCACGTATTTCTTCATCGAGCATGTCGAGTCGCCCGCCGGGCACCGCAACCGGACGGTGCAGAAGGTGCTCTTGCGCCCGCACCGTTGGATGTTCAACGGTTGTGAGATCACGCGCGACACAGCGGCATTGCTCGAAGCCGGGCCGTTCGAGTCAGTCGAGGTGACGGAAGTCGATCGAGGCCGCGCGGCACTCTGGGTGCGCCATCAGATCATCGGCACGGCGGTCAAGGCGGCTTGCTGAAATCACCTAAGTGAGCGTGTGCGCACCGAGGTCTGTCACATCCCGGTCTGTCTCCGGTGTGACACTCCGGTGTGACACTCCGGTGTGAGAACGGGTGTGACGGGTCAGGCGAGGATTGGGCGGCGGTGCGCCCAGGGGTGCGCTGTTTCGAGTTGGCTGGCGACGGCGAGAAGCAGATCCTCGCGGCCGTAGGCGGCGACGATCTGGACACCGATCGGGAGGCCTTCGTCGTTCCAGTGGAGCGGCAGGCTGATCGCTGGCTGGCCGCTCGCGTTGTATGGCGGGGTGAAGCCGATGAAGCGTGCTGCACGCTTCATGCCGGCCATCGGATCGTCGTCGGTCGCGTCGTGCTCGCCGATTTCGACCGGAGGCTCGCTGAGGGTCGGAGTGATCAACAGATCCCATCCTTCGGTCCACCAGCTCTGCACCTTGCGCCGGTACTCGACAACGGCGCCAAGCGCTGAGCCGTACTCGACACCGGAGACGCTCTTCGCCCACTGAGCCTGCGCCCAGTTGACCGGCTCGATATCAGCCGCAGTCATCTCGCGACCGATCCATGATTCCATCGTCTTGATGCCGAGCGCCATGTTCGTTGCCCACATGGCCATGAAGCGGGGGGTAAAGGATGGATCGTCGAGCGCAGCGGGGTGGCCGAGGAGAACATCATGTCCGAGGCCCTCCAACATCGAGGCAGCCGACCTGACTGCGGTGACGCAGTCATCGTGGAGGAAGTTGCCGAGCGGGTGTGTGTCGAGTAGCCCGATGCGCAGACGGCCGGGGTCGCTTCCGAGTTCGTCTTCGTACGGGCGAGTCGGTGGAGCGGCGATCACCGTGTCGCCGATGCCTGGACCGTGAACAGCGTCAAGGATTCGGGCGGTGTCGCGCACCGATCGGCTCACGACGAGGCTGACGCTGAGACCGGCCTCGTCACGGTCTGGGCCATTGGTGATCCGGCCCTGTGACGGCTTGAGCCCCACGAGGCCACTGGCCGCGGCGGGGATACGGATTGATCCGCCGCCATCGCTCGCGTGCGCCATCGGGACCATGCCGGCAGCGACTGCGGCAGCAGCACCGCCACTCGAGCCGCCCGGGGTGCGATTGGTGTTCCACGGATTGCGGGTGGGGCCGTGAGCGATCGGCTCGGTGACGGGCAGGCTGCCGAGCTCGGGGCTGTTGGTGCGCCCAACGTTGATCAGCCCAGCGTCGCGGAATCGTGCCACCAGGGTCATGTCGTGTGGCGCGATTGGTGGCTTGGCGGCAAGCGCTGCATTGCCGTTGGTCATCGGCATACCGGCCTCGGCTGCCCACAGATCCTTCAACATGAACGGTACGCCGAGGAAGTGCGGACGGTCGCCACTGCCAGCTCCGGCCGGGGCTGTGGCCGCGCCGCTGCTGTCGATGACGTCGGCCTGCTGGCGTGCCCGGTCGTACCACTTCAAGACGACGGCGTTGATCGCGTGGTCCGATCGCTCGATGCGTTCAATCGCTCCATCAACGAGTTCGCGTGCAGAGACTTCGCCCCGTGCGACCAGGTCAGCCTGAGCCGTTGCGTCGAGCCATTGTGTGTCGTCAGCGATGTTCCCCATGTCGCGTTACTAGCACTTGGGGCCGGGGACTCATGTAGGTGAAGGACGAGCATCGCCGAATCGCCAGACACTGTCGTACGTGTTCGGTAACGTTGGAGTATGGGATTGCTCAACGCACGGAACCTTCTCAAAGCGAAGGAGTTGATCGAGAAAAATCGTCACAAGGTCGGCGACGTCGTCGGCAAGGCGACCCAAAAGATCGACAAAGCCTCGGGCGGCAAGACGACGAATTTCAGCAAGAAGGCTGAGGATGCTGCTCGGAAGTATTCGTCTGGGAGCAGTGCCACCCATCACGGCGACCGCT
>NZ_JBDNIJ010000326.1:0-3217 GCF_041688325.1 Ilumatobacter sp. | reverse complement strand
TTGCCGAGGGTCTCGTACACGGTGCTGCGAGGGACACCGGACGCCTTGGCGACTTCATAGCCGTTGACCGGAGCCCCTGACGCGAGCAATGCGATGTACGCCTTTGCCTCGTAGCCGGAGAACCCGGCGTCCTTCAGGAGTTCCACAGTCCGTTCGGTCGACACGCCGCCGACAGTACCGGACGGGCCCGATCCAAACATCGCGTCAGCCAAAGACGACCGGATACCGACCCCACATCTTTCGTGTGGTGTTCGTGTCGTTGATCGCTGGATCGCTGGGATCGGGTCGGGCGCCGGCTCGAAGCATTGCTCCAGCCATCAGCGCAACGGCACCGACGAGGTGATGTTGGATGGCGTCGGCGGGCTCAATGCCACCGGCGATCTCTTGTCCGAGGCAAGCGTGCGTTCCGTAACCGAAACTCAGCCCCCACGGGGCGACTCCGTCGGCGAGCGTTCGTTCAGGGTCGAAGGCGTCGGCGTGGTGGCCGAACACTTCGCGATCGCGGTTTGCGGCTTCGACATCGATGGCAACGGTCTCGCCGGCCGGTATGGCACGGCCCGACTTGAGTGCCGTGTCCTCGGTAGCTCTGCGAAGCGCGACCGGGCTCGCCGGATGCAGACGCATGGACTCGTGGACGAATCGTTGACGCAGGGTGTCGTCGTGCTCGAGTGCAGAGCGATGGGCCGGGTTGTGCTCAAGGTGCACGAAAATGTGGTGCATTGCGTGCACCAGTTGAGCCGATGTCGAATGCGAACCAACCCAGGGGAAATAGGCGACCTCGCGCAACACGGTCTCAGGATCGAGTTCCAGCCGGTCAGAATTTCGGATCAGCGTGGTCAAGACGTCACGCGGCAACTCCGCTTCTTCCAACTCGCCGACCTCCAACTTTTCGACGAGTGCCATTCTCCGTGCGAGGGACGGTTCGAAGAATTCGGTACTGAATGCCCGCAAGGCCATGTCACCGTCATCGATGATCTGCTGCTTGTCACCCGTTGCATGAGCAACGGTCGAGGCCCGAGCAAGACGCTCCATCAACTCGGCGAGACGGTCAAACACCTGTTGAGCGTCGACCCCGCTCCCGGCAGGGATGTCGACACCGGCGACGTCGATTGACAACGTCGTCATCGTCCGGCGAGCCAGCGGCAGCAGATCGCCTCGGCCGGCGGCAATCGGGCCGGCGAGGACAGCATCGATGATGCGCGGGATTCGGTCTCGTTCGTACCACGTGAAGGTGTCACGACGGAACAACCGGTTCTCCAATCGGCGCCGAGCGATGTGTTCGTCACCGTGGAGATTGACGATGACGCCGCGCATCAAGTGATGCCCGTCGTCATACAGCGCTTGGCGGAAGTCGCGACGACGAAACGCATCACGAGCTTCCTGATACGTAGTTAGCGTTATCACGACTAGTCCTCCTTCGAACTAGGGTAGACCGATCATGGGGATGAAAACACCAGTCGAGCCGTCCATGATCGTCACGGGAGGCGGCCGTGGACTCGGGGCGGCCATTGCTCGCGCTGCCGCAACCGCTGGCTACCGGGTCGGAGTGATCGACGTCGCGACTACCGTCGAGGGTCCTGCAGCCGACGGTCACGACATCGTGTCGTTCGTCGCGTCGGTCTCAGACGCGTCGGCAATCGAATCGGTATTCGATGAGTTCGGGACGCCCGACGTCGTGGTCAACAATGCTGGCATCGTCAGGTTCGGTCCACTCGCCGAGCATTCACTCGACGATTTCCGTGCCGTCGTGGACGTGAATCTGGTGGGCACCTATGTCGTCGCGAGCGCGGCGGCGCGTCGATGGATCGCGTCGGGCTCACATGGAACGATCATCAACGTGACATCGATGAACGGGGTCGCTGCGGGACCGAATTCCGGCGCCTACGCGGCCACAAAGGCCGGAGTCGCCATGCTCACCTCCCAGATGGCGATCGAATGGGGACCCCACGGGATCCGCGTGAACGCGATCGCTCCTGGACTCATCGACGCTGGCATGTCGGAGCCGATCTACGCCGACCCCGCCACCCGGGCAGCCAGAGAATCCAAGATCCCGTTGGGCCGACTCGGAACGTCGAGCGACATCACCGACGTCGTGGTCTTCCTCGCGTCGGAAAAATCCGGATACATCCACGGCCAGAACATCGTTGTCGACGGCGGTGTCACCGGCTCGGTGATCGCACACCTTCCGCGCCCGCAAACCGTCGACGCCGTGGGGCACGACCAGTGAGTCGGGTGGCGATCCTGGCCGGTGGTTCGCCGCACGCCCACGACTTCGCTTCCTCTGGTGCAGCGGTTGCCGACGTGGTGTCGCAACTCGGTCACGAGGTCGAGGTGGTCGAGGACCCCGACGTCGCAGCGTCGATGCTCGACGATGTGGACGCGTTGGCCGTCATCGGCTTGTGGTGGCGCATGCTCGGCAACACTTACGACCCGTGGCGGGAGCAACATGCGTACACGCCGCCTGCGGCGACCCGTGACCGCTTGACGTCTTTCGTCAGCAACGGGGGCGGTCTCCTCGCACTCCACACCGCGCCGATCAGCTTCGACGACTGGCAAGAGTGGGGCGACATCGTCGGCGGGGCATGGGTGTGGGGCGTGTCATCACACCCGCCGGTCGGCGACGTCCGGGTTCGGCTCGTGGGTCAACACCCGGTTGTCGACGGGCTCCCCGCCGAATTTGAGATCGTCGACGAGGTGTACGGCGACATGGCCATACGCGATGGTGTCGAGGTGCTTGCGGTGGCGAAACGCCACGCGTCCGACCCCGACCAGCCCGTGGTGTGGGCGCATCGCTTCGGCAAGGGCAACGTGGTGTTCGACGGGTTTGGCCACGATGCTTCGTCGATCCATCACCCGCACAATCGACGCCTGTTGCAACAGGCAATCACATGGATTCTGGAGGGCAGCTAATGCGGCCGATCTCAAAAATGTCGGTGTTGGTCACCGGCGGAGGGTCCGGAATCGGCGAAGGGATCGCTCGCCATTTCTGCGCTGCTGGAGCACGGGTGACCATCTCGGGTCGGCGTGCCGACAAGGTCGACCACGTCGCCACATCGCTCGGCGACAACTGTCGGGCTGTCGTCGGCGACATCACGATTGCAGCTGATCGCCTGGCGATGACGGCGGCAGCCGTCGAGCACGGGAACGGACGTCTTGACGTGCTCGTGAACAATGCTGGCAATATGTACCGAGGCCCGTTGGCCGAGCTCGACGAACA
>NZ_JBDNIJ010000058.1:0-6704 GCF_041688325.1 Ilumatobacter sp. | reverse complement strand
GTGATCGTCAAGTTGCCAACGGCTGATCCCGGCGGGCAGTTCATCGGAGAGATGATGCGACTCTGGGAACGCGAGCACCGCTTCTACCTCGACGTCGCCCCGCTCATGCAGATCCGCATCCCACGTGCGTTCGTCAACATCGCGGAGCCGCCGTGCCTCGTGCTCGAAGATCTTGCGCCGGCCGTCGTTGGCGATCACGTGGCCGGCGCCACTCTCGCCCAAGCCGAACAGGCCATCGACGCAATCGCTCGACACCATGCGACGTGGTTCGAGCATCCACTGCTGGAGACGTTCACCTGGATGCCCGGACTCGACGATCCGTCGATCCTCACCCTCGGGGCAACATTCGAAGTGGGTTGGCCGCTGTTCCTCGAACGGTTCGGTGACGAGCTGCCGGATCGATGTCTGCGATGGTGCGAACGATTCGTCGGCGACATCCCAGAATGGATCGCCGGACATTTCGACGAACCCATCACGCTGACCCACGGCGACTACCGACTCGACAATCTGTTCTTCTCCGACGATGGTTCTGTCGCAATGATCGACTGGCAGCTTGCGATGCGGGCCCCAGGCCAGGCCGACTTCGTCTACTTCTGTGCGAACAACCTCACCGTGGAGATGCGCCGTGCGCACGAAGACGATTTGCTCGAACGATACGTGGCAGGTCTGCATGCCGGCGGCGTTCCCATTGACGCAGTAACGGTCGACTCGGTCCGCCAGGGATATCTCGAAGGGCTCGTCTTCTACGCAGTGTCATTCGGCGCCAGCCTGTTGACGATCGACCCCGCCAATGAACGCGGCACGGCACTCTTCGAGGCGTTGGTTCGCCGAACGTTTGCTGCCGTCGACGACCTCGACGCTGGCCGCTCACTCGGGTTCGACGACGACGGCTGAGGCGCAATCACACTAAATTTACTCCCAGTACATCCGCCTGGTTTAATCGTGTACTGTTTGCTCAGCCAGCGAGATCGCTCCAATCATCGCAACACAAAACGACAGGAAATCACGACATGTCGACCATCGAGAACATCGAGGAACTGCCGCTCCACCTCCGAGGCAACTGGGCGCCGCTGACGGAGGAACGCACGATCACCGACCTCAAGGTGACCGGCACGATTCCCGCGGAACTCGACGGCCGCTATGTGCGCAACGGCGCCAACCCGGTTACAGGGTTCAGCGATCACCCGTTCCTCGGCGACGGGATGATCCACGGCATTCGGCTCCGTGGCGGCACAGCCGAGTGGTACCGCAACCGGTACGTCCAGACCCCATTCATCTCGACGCCTGAACGCCCGGTGATCGATCTCAACGACAGCCTCACCGACATGGCTGCGTCGAAGGCGAACACCAACGTGGTTGGCCACGCCGGCCAGATTCTGGCGTTGGAAGAGGGTCACTTCCCGTATGTGCTCGACGGCAATCTCGACACCGTCGGGCCCACCGACTACGACGGCAAGTTGAAGGGGTCGTTCACGGCCCATCCGAAACTGTGTCCTGTCAACGGCGAACTCGTCGGGTTCGGCTACTCACTGTTCGCGCCGTACCTCACTTACCTCCGTGTCTCGGCCACTGGCGAACTCGTGCAGAGCGAGAAAATCACCGTCGGCGGACCGACGATGATGCACGACTTCAACATGACTCAGAACCATGTCATCTTCATGGATCTGCCCGCCGTGTTCGACATGGACATGGCGATGCGCGGCGAGATGCCGATCCACTGGAGCGACGACTATCCAGCGCGGCTCGGCGTGATGCCGCGCAATGGCAACGACGCCTCGGTCGTCTGGTACGACATCAACCCTTGCTACGTCTTCCACCCGATGAACGCCTACGAAGACGGCACCAAGATCATCCTTGATGTTGCCCGACTCGATCACGTCTGGCGCGACAGTGCAATGGACTTCCCCGAGCCAGCGTTGTACCGGTGGACCATTGACACCGCCTCGGGACGAGTCTCGGAAGAACAGATCGACGACCTGCCCGCTGAGTTCCCACGGGTTCCCGATTCCCGCGTCGGTCTGAAGCACCGCTTCGGCTACATGATGGCCAACGCGGCGGCGTCGGCGTTTGAGGACCCGCTGTCGGCGAACGGTGCCATTCTGAAATACGACCTTGAGACCGGGGCGCGGACGAGCGTCGATGTCGGATCGGGCCGTCTTCCAGGCGAATCGTCCTTCGTGCCGAAGGACGGGGCCGTCAACGAAGACGACGGCTACCTCATGACCTATGTCTATGACGCCAACACCGACACCAGTGAGTTCGCGATCTTCGACGCAGCAACCATGAGCAACGAACCGGTGGCAACCGTGCAACTACCGCGAGTGCCGTTCGGGTTCCACGGCAACTGGGTGCCCAGCGCAGTGGCCGACTGACGCCGCAGTTGACTCGATGGGGATCGGGCCGACTGCAGATGACGAAAGTGCAACGAACACCAATTCACAACAGGGCGTCGATTTCTAGATCGACGGCTCACTGAGGGGGGAAACATGTATAGCTCAACGACCGCATCACCACGACGGGGACGGCGCAGAGGCTCGCTTGGCGTGCTGCTCGCATCGTTTGCACTCATTGCTGCTGCGTGCAGCAGCGACGGGGCGTCTTCGACAATCGCGGAACCGGCCGCGACGGAGGCAGCACCAGCCACCGACGCACCAGCCGCTACCGAGCCAGCGCCAGCGGCGACCGATGCACCAGACGACACAGAGCCAGCGGCGACTGACGCCCCCGTCGATTCCGAACCGGCTGCGACGGATGACGATCCAGCCAAGGTGTTCCCCACGTTGGCTCCCCCAACCGGTGAACCAATCAAAGTTGGTCTCGTCAACTCCGAAGGCTCGCCCGGCCTGGACTTTCCCGACATCCGGACCAATGTCAGTGCAGCAGTCGACTATCTCAACGAGCACGGTGGCCTGGGCAACCGCCCGATCGAATTGGTCCACTGCGCCGTCAACGGCGCGCCCGACACGTCGCAAGCGTGCGCACAGGAACTCACAGGAAAGGGCGTCGAATTGGTGCTCTTGGGCCTCGACCTGTTCCCCGACTACGCGACATACACCGCGGCCGACGTTCCCGTCATCGGCATGCTGCCGATCCTGCCGGGCGACTACGCCGCCAACGCCTTGTTCCTCACCGGCGGCAACGCTACGACGATGGCCTCGATCGCTGCGGTCGCCAAAGACCACTTCGGTGCAGCAACGGTCGGCATCGTCAGTGCCGATAACGCCGGCGCCAACGCGAGTGAGGCATCACTCACCGCGTCGCTCGACGCCGCTGGGATTGCCCACACCACAGTGAAAGGCGGCGACAACGAAACCGATGCCGGCTATCAAGGCTTGATGCGCCAGGCTGCAGACGGCGACCCCGACGTGATCATTTCGCTCTATGCCGACGCCGGGTGCATCGGCACGATTCGAGGTCGCGCATCGCTCGGCATCGACACACCGGTGATCACCACGAGCATCTGCGCAGATGCTGACGTCATTGCCGAAGTCGGTGACGACGCCATCGGGTGGGTGTTCGCTGGAATTCAGACCACCGAAGACACGCCGGAGAAGCTGATCCTGCAAGAAGTTGTGGCCCCTGCATTGGGCATCGCTCCCGAAGAGGTCGATCCGACCGCACTTGGGCTCGGCGGACTCGGTGTGGTCATGACGATGTCGTTGGCGGTGTACTCCAACGCCGTTGTCGCAGCGGGTGGCGATCTGACCGGAAAGTCGTTGTACGAGTACCTCGGCACGACGCCGGCGTTGCAGCAGTGGCCATCAGGATCGCTTGTCGAGTGCGGCCAGTCCGAGACGTATTCGGCAATCTGTGCCTTCACGTTCCCGTTCGCCGAGTACCTCGAAGGCGGACAAGTGCTGACCGTGCCAGGCCTCGAAGCAGTGTCCAGCATCGCCTACCTGCCCTGAGCCGACGTTGAACCGAACCGAAGCGAGCCCGATCGATGAGTGACTACGCGTTCTACCTTCTGCTCGGCAGTGGGGCGGGTGCGATCATCGCCGGGCTCGCGTTCGGGCTGGTCATTACCTTCCAGGGGTCAGGCGTCGTCAACTTGTCCCATGGCGCCATGGCGATGTGGGCGACGTACGTGTACGCCGAGTTGCGCGAGGGCGCCTACGTTTTTCCGATACCCGGGCTGCCCGATCGCTACCACTTCAACGGTGACGTCGGCTTTCGATGGGCGATGATCCTGGCGTTGCTCACCGCCGCGGCGTTGGGCCTGCTCGTGTACCTGCTCGTGTTCAAGCCGTTGGCCAAGGCCCCGTCGCTCGCCAAAGTGGTGGCGAGCGTCGGATTGGTCGTCGTCTTGACCTCACTCGTTGAGCGAAGATTCGCGGACAAGACCAACATTCGGGTGAGCAAGATCCTTCCTCGCGAGTCGTACACGCTCACCGGTGATCTGACGATCCCCCGGGATGGCTTGTGGCTCGCCGCCATCGTCGCGCTGATCGGTGCGTTGCTGTGGGTGCTCTACAAGTACACCCGGTTCGGCCTGGTCACGCGAGCAGCAGCCGAAAACGAAAAAGGTGCCGTACTGCTCGGCTATTCGCCGAATCTCCTCGCAGGGGTCAGCTTCGTGCTGGCAAGCGTCGTGAGCGGCTTCATCGCAATCCTCGCATCGCCGATGCTCCAACTCGGTTCCCAGGTCTTCACGTTCGGCTTTCTCATCCCGGCACTCGGAGCCGCGCTCATTGGAAAGTTCCGCAACTTCGGGCCAACGGTGGCGACGGGCCTCGGCATTGGCATGGTGCAGTCGGTCTTCACCAAGCTGCAGGTCGACCTCAGCTGGTTCCCCGAGTACGGCGCACGCGAGGGGCTGCCGTTCCTCGTGATCATCGTTGCGATGGTCCTGCTCGGTGAGCGCCTCCCCGAACGAGGCGCGGTCGATAGGTGGCGACTGCCCGCAGTGCCGGCCTCCAAGGTGACGCCGATCAGCGTGATCGTGCCGGTCGGTCTGGCAGTCATCGGCCTCCTGTTCTTCGGCCCGCTTTGGCGCGGTGCCATCATGACCACGGTGATCGCCGTGGTGTTGGCGTTGTCGTTCGTGGTGCTCACCGGCTTCGGTGGGCAGACCTCGCTCGCTCAGATGGCATTCGCTGGTATCGCCGGATTCACGTTGTCGAAGATGGCAATCGCCTGGGGGATTCCGTTCCCCATCGCCCCGCTGCTCGCTGCGCTCGTCGCAGCGGTATCCGGAGTCATCATCGGCCTACCCGCCCTGCGTCTGCGGGGCACGAACCTCGCGATCGTGACACTCGCGGGCGGTGTTGCAGTGTCAGAGTTCATCTTCAAGAACCCGAAGTACGTCGGCGATGCCAGCACGGGCGGGGCAAAGGTCCCGTCACCGAAATTGGGTGACTGGGATCTCGCACTTGTGCTGGGCACCAAGTCGTCGCGACCCATCTTCGGAATTTTCCTGGTTGTCATCGCGCTCGCCATGGCGTTGATGGTGTCGAGTGTTCGGCGCAGCGGGATGGGCCGACGAATGCTCGCCGTGCGATCGAACGAGCGTGCCGCCAGCGCGGCAGGCATCAACATCGCCAGGGTCAAGTTGCAGGTATTCATGCTCTCAGCATTCATCGCCGGCATCGCCGGTTGCATGACTGCCTACCGTTTCGGAGCCGTTTCCGATGTGTCGTTCGGCGTGGTTGCGTCGCTGACCGCGCTTGCCGTTGCCTACCTGGGCGGGATCACCAGTGTGAGCGGGGCGGTCACGTCGGGCATCGTGGCAGCTTCCGGTGTCGCCTTCTTCACAACCAGTGAAGTGATCAGCGCCTTCGGCACATGGGAAGTGTTCATCGGTGGCGTGCTGCTCATTCTCACCGCAATCCTCAACCCCGAGGGCATTGCTGGCGCGATCCGCGGATCGATTGCAGACGTCAAAATCAAGAAGTTAGCGAAGGCCGAAGCGGAGACGCTGGCCACCGCCGCGCCCGCGGCACAGTGAACAACGGGTCGGCTGTCGCCCGCTTCTCAGCGGCGCCTACTGACCGGCGGCGTCGAGTTCGGCAACGTACTGCTCGAGCTTGGCGAGAGCCGGCTCGGCGTGGTCGAGTGCACCCATCATCAGGGTGATCAGCTCGTCGCTCGGCGTGTCAGTCGAGCTAAATCCGTCGAGGCGACTGTTGGCGAGCCACGCCTGGAGAGCCGGGTCGGCGCCCCATTTCGCGCTATTCAGCGAGTTGCCATGCGCAGTGCGGATCCAGTCGGTCGCGGCGTCCGGGTGGGGCACAACACCACAGAGCCCGTTCTTTTCGTCGGACGTGTCGTAGGCCGCTTCGCAGTGCGCAATGAAGGCCGCGCTGAACACTTGCTGGCAGTGCCGAACGGTCTGGAGCGTGATGCGGTTGCCGTCGAAGACCTGCTTTGGCGGGCGGCGGGCGAGGCCATCGGCGGTGCAGTCGATATGGGCGGTGTCGCCGCTCGTGGGCACCACTCCGTCGTCGAGGACGATCTGGTCGATGTCGATGCGTTGCACCCGGCCAAGGCGGACAACATCGGTGATTCGGCGGAGCTGAACGAGCTCGTCTTGGGTGACGGTCGAGCAGCGGTACATCGTTGGCTCAACGTCGGTGCTGAGCCGGAGCAGGATTCCGTCGGCTTCGAGCCGGGCGAACAGGTCAGCGATTGAGTCGGACTCGGCAATGTGCTTGAACTGGGTGATGAACCGTTCGGCGGTTCCCTCGAAGAAGTCGCCTGGCTGG
>NZ_JBDNIJ010000057.1:0-3710 GCF_041688325.1 Ilumatobacter sp. | reverse complement strand
GGATCGAACGGATTCCGCCGGCTGCGGTGCCCGAGCACGAGTGGCGCAACCCGACGAACATCGTCGTCGGTCGTGATGTCTCGGCCATCCCAGCCGGCGAACGCAGCAGCGGCCCGGCACAGCACGATGTCAGCCCGGAGCCCTTCGGCTCCGACAGCGAGAGCGAGGCGCGCTGCGAGTTCCATCACGTCGGCGCCGACCTCTGCGGGGCGGGCAGCCGCGAGCCGTGTTGCCAGTTCTGTATCGACTGCATCGATGTCACCACCGGGCGTCCGCAAGCTGTCGAACGCAAGTCGGCGCCGGACCGCCTCGACACGCTCGGCAACATCGAGGCTCGCCGCGACCGAAACCGACAGCCCGAAGCGGTCGAGGAGCTGCGGCCGCAGTTCACCTTCCTCCGGGTTCATCGATCCGACGAGCACAAAGCGCGACGGATGATCGTGGGATATGCCCTCGCGTTCAACCCGGTTGCGGCCCGACACTGCGACGTCGAGCAACGTGTCGACAAGGTGGTCGGCGAGCAGGTTGACCTCGTCAACGTACAGCACGCCGCGATCGGCCTGTGCGAGTAGCCCGGGGGTGAACGCCATGTCGCCGTCGACCAGCGCGCGCGCGATGTCGAGCGTCCCGATCAGGCGGTCTTCGGTGGCGCCGAGCGGCAACTCGACAAACGGTGCGTCGCTCGCGAGGAGACCGGCCATCCCACGAGCCAACGTCGTCTTCGCCGACCCCTTCTCACCACGCAACAGTACGCCGCCAATCAGTGGGTCGATAGCGACCAAGATCAACGCGAGCTTTGCGTCCTCCTGTCCCACGACCGACGAGAACGGGAACCTCGCGCCCGCATCGGTCACGAGCGCGACTCCTGCCAACCCTCGGACTCGAGCAGCGCCTGGGTGAGTACGGCCTTGGCCTCGTCGGACGCATTCCACATGTCGCGCTGATCGGCTTCGAGCAGTCGTTCGGCGATCGCGCCGAGCGCCCACGGGTTCGATTCCTGGAAAAACTTGCGCATTTCGGGGTCGGCCACGTATGCCTCCGTCACTTTCTCGTACATCCAGTCCTCCACGACGTGCGCGGTGGCGTCGTAGCCGAAGAGGTAGTCGACCGTTGCGGCCAACTCGAACGCGCCCTTGTAGCCGTGCTGTTGCATCGCAGCGATCCACTTCGGGTTGACCACGCGACTCCGCACCACCCGAGCGGCTTCTTCGGCAAGCGACCGGATCTGTGGGTTGGCCGGGTTGGCGGTGTCACCGAACCAGGCCTTGGGGGCGGTCCCCGTCAGCGCGCGCACCGCGGCGATCATCCCGCCGTGGTCCTGCAGGTAGTCGTCGGAGTCGAAGATGTCGTGCTCGCGATTGTCCTGGTTCTTGACCGCGACATCGATCGCAGCGAACCGGCGGCGCATCGCTTCGGGTTCCTCCGTGCCGAACCGATCCCGGCCGTACGCGAAGCCCGACCAGGCCAGGTACACCTCGGCCAGGTCGGCGTCGCTGCGCCAGTTCTTCGATTCCAACACTGGCAAGATTCCCGACCCATATCCGCCTGGAGGCGGGCCGTAGATCCGCACATCCTCAGCGCCGACGGCGGCAATCGGATTGTCTTCAACTGATTCGTCGAGCGCGGCGACCATCTCGACGGCCTCGTCGAGCAGCGCGATCACGTGCGGGAACGCGTCGCGGAAGAAGCCCGAGATCCGCAGCGTGACGTCGACGCGCGGACGCCCCAACTCTTCGAGCGAGATGACCTCGAGGCCGGTGACCCGCTGGCTTTCCTCGTTCCAACGTGGTCGAACACCGAGCAGTGCCAGCGCCTCGGCCGCATCGTCGCCCGTGGTCCGCATCGCCGCAGTACCCCACAGCACCAGGCCGACCGTGGTCGGCGCCGAGCCGGTTTCGTCGACGTAGCGGGCAACGAGACGGTCTGCGAGGACACGACCGACCTCCCATGCCAGCGGCGACGGAATCGCCTTGGGGTCGACCGAGTAGAAGTTGCGCCCGGTCGGCAGGACGTGGGCGCCGCCGCGACTCGGGGCGCCGCTCGGGCCGGCCGGCACGTAACGGCCAGCGAGCGCTCGCAGCGTATTGGTCACCTCGTCGGTGGTGGCGTCGAGCGCTGGGACCAATCGGCGCGCGACCCAACGCAGCGTCGGGTCGGACGTCGACGACGCATCCCATCCGGTGCCGGCGAGTGCTTCGACTCGCGTTCGACAGATCCCCTCGATGCGGTCGGTCTCGGTGCGGGTCGCATCGAGGAGGGTCACGCCGAGTTCATCGGCGACCGTGGCACGCAACGATGGGACCGACCCTTGCGGGAGTCGGGTGATCGAGAGCACCGTCTCGACGAGCATGTTGTCGGCCGGGCCTCGCCCGAGCAGGTGCAGGCCACCGCGGATCTGGGCGTCCTTCAGTGCACACAGGTAGCCGTCGACGTGAAGAATCATGTCGCCGAAGTCGTCGCCGTCTGGTGCAGATTCGCCGAGGTCGAGATCACGATGGATCTCAGTCGACACCAACAGCTTCCACACCTGCTGACGAATCGCCGGCAGCTTGCTCGGATCCATCGCCTCGACCTGGGCATAGCCGTCGAGGAGCTGTTCCAACTTGGCGACGTCGTCGTAGGTGTCGGCCCGCGTCATCGGCGGGGGCAGGTGGTCGATCACCACGGCATGCGTGCGCCGCTTCGCTTGTGTGCCTTCACCCGGGTCGTTGACGACGAACGGGTAGATGAACGGCAGGTCGGCGAGCGCAGCGTCAGGAAAACACGAAGCAGAGAGAGCCGTGGCCTTGCCCGGCAACCATTCGAGCGTGCCGTGCTTACCGAGGTGAATCGCCGCGTCTGCGCCCCATCCGCCGTCGTCGGACGAAGCAGCGAGCCAGCGATAGAACGCCAGGTAGTGGTGCGGCGGTGGCATGTCGGGCGAGTGGTAGGTGCCGATCGGGTCTGGCCCGAACCCGCGTGGCGGCTGAATGGTGATCAGCACCCCGCCCAGATCCATACCCGGAAAGACGAGCTCGCCATCGTGGTGGTACACCTCGCCAGGCGCCTCGCCCCACAGCTCGATGATCTGCTCTTGGGCGTCATCGGGAAGCGTTGCGAACCAGTCGGTGTAGAGCTGGGCATCGAGGCGGCCCGGCGCGTTCGCAAGCTGTCGATCGTCGAGGGTCGGCAGGTCATAGGTGAGCGTGTCCGCGAGTTCTGCCATCAGCGTGTCGCCGTCGGCAGGAATGCGGTCCACCACGTAGCCCTCATCGCGCAACGCGTGCAGTAACTCGATCGCCGACGCCGGGGTGTCGAGCCCCACGGCGTTTCCGATACGGCTCCGCTTCGTGGGATATGCCGAGAGCACGATCACGACACGCTTGTCGGCATTCGCGGTGTGGCGCAGACGCGCCTGACGAACGGCGAGCCCAGCAAGGCGGGCAGTGCGCTCCGGGTCGGTGCGAGTGACCACGAACTCGTCGCCGCTGCCGGAGTCGCCGCCTTCCATCACTTCCTTGAAGGCGACGGTCGGGCCGATGATGCGACCGTCGAACTCAGGGATCGCAACACCCATCCCCACGTCGATCGGCGACAGGCCGGCATCATCGGCGAGCCATTCCGAACGCGAACGGCTGCTGCTCGGTGCCTGGATCACGGGCACGTCGAGGTCGCCGAGCTTGGGGACCTCCCACTGGTCGCCGTCCTCGCCGCCGCTCGCGCCGGCCGCG
>NZ_JBDNIJ010000056.1:0-19537 GCF_041688325.1 Ilumatobacter sp. | reverse complement strand
TTGGCGGAACGGGGGGGATTCGAACCCCCGGAACCTTTCAGTTCGTCCGCTTTCAAGGCGGGTGCATTCGTCCGCTCTGCCACCGTTCCGAGTTCGACGATATCGGGCTATGCTGCACTCTCCCAGGAGAGGTGCCAGAGCGGCCGAATGGGATGCCCTGCTAAGGCATTGACCCTCCGGGGTCCGTGGGTTCAAATCCCACCCTCTCCGCCACTGCGACCGACATGTACAAGCGTGTCGGTCGTTTGGGTTTTCGGGTGTGCCACATCGTCTGGTGCGTCAAACTCGGCGCGATCTCAGGCGGAAAACGCTGCTTTTCTTCCCGAGATTCCAGGAGCTGCGGGGTCGCTGCACGCGACGGGCCGCGCGCCGACTGGGTTACAAGCATGTCGTCGACGTGACAAAAATGTTGCGGTTTGATGACGAACGGACTAGACAGCAGTCGATGAGTACCGGCAATGACGATTTCTGGGGCAACCAATCCGACTGGTCGGACCGCCCCAACCGCCAGCCGACCAACCGCGCCCCGCGGGTTGACGCATCGATCGATCAGTCGGCAGTGCCCCTGAACGTCGGAGCTGAGCGGGCCGGGCAACGCATCAAGCGTCGCTGGGCGAATCTGCTGTCGAGCGGTACCAACCCAACTCGCGAGCACGGCATTGTCCGGCCTGAAGCCGCCCGGCCTGAACCAGCCCGCCCGGTTGAACCAGCCGAAGGCATGTTCGACGATCTCGACGACTTCGACTACTTCGACGACGCCTCTGGCGACACGGCTGTTGCAACGCCAACGCCTCGGACAGATCCGGTCGCTGCTGCCACGCCGCAAGACTGGGACGCCGAGTTCGCTCCAGCGCCCGTTGCAACTGACCACACCCAATCGCCTGGCGTCGACCCCCTACTGATGCGCCTCGGTGTGGTCGCACTCGTTGCCGCACTTCTGGTTCCGGTCCTGTCGAGCTTCCGTGGAAATAGCGCGGCATCGCTAATCGAATCGTCATCGTCGAGCGAATTGGCGGCGACCTTCAACCTCTTGCCGGCGGATGCAGCGGCCACCGGGGTGCCGACATCGGCTGCCGCCGGCCAGCTCGATCCGAACGACCTGCCGCCTGCAGTTCCCGTCAATACGCAGCCGGTAGCTGTGGCCGAAGCCGCCGCACCCAACACCGAGCCCGTCGCTGTCGCACGATTAGCCGACCCGGGAACGACGCCCACAAATGGCAATGCTGCCCTTGGCGCTGCCACCGTCGCTGCACCGGCTGAGCGAGTCGAGCGCAACTGTGCCATTGACTACGAGGTCGTCGCCGGTGACTTTTGGATCCGCCTCGCCAGTGCCGCCGACGTTCCGATCGCCGAACTGCTCGAAGCAAACGGAGCGACTTCGTTGACGCCGATTTACCCCGGTACGTCGATTTGCTTGCCGGCCGGTGCAGCCACACCTGCGCCGCCGACGACGACTGCTCCACCAGTTACCACCACACCCACCATGCCGGCCACCACAACACCGACCACGCCACCCGCTACTACACCGGCCACCACGCCTGTCGGCACGACGCCCTCGAGCACGAACTCCACGCCGGACGAGGTCGAGCAGATCATCCGCGACGTGTGGCCAGACGAGCTCGAAGAGCGTGCGCTCGAGATCGCCTACCGCGAAAGCAAGTTCGTACCGACAGCAAAGAACTCCTGTTGCTACGGCCTCTTCCAGATCTACTGGAAAGTTCATCAGAGCTGGCTCGACGACATCGGCATTACTGACCGCCAGCAGTTGTACGACCCGGTGACCAATGCCCGTGCCGCCTACACGCTCTATCAGCGTGCTGGCGGCTGGGGACCCTGGAGCTTCTGACCTGTCGACCTTGTTGATCGACAGGGCCCGCCGATCTTTGATCGCGAATTACGTGATCAGGTCGACAAAATCCGGTCGCGTCTCCTGACTTTCCGCTTAGACTAGGAAATCACATATATGCGCTCGTAGCTCAATGGATAGAGCACTTGATTACGGATCAAGCGGTTGGGAGTTCGACTCTCTCCGGGCGCACTTGCCACGGCCCCCGTTCTTCGGGGGCCGTGGTCGTTTTCGCCAAATGTTTTTCGGCCAGAGAAGAATGTTTGGTCACGCTGACCGACATTTTATTTATATTCCTCAAGTTGTGCGGTGTGGTTGCCGATTGCTGTTGGTGGGACTTGTTCGTGTTGGCGCTCTGGTGGGCAGCCTGATGCTGTTGGTGGCGACATTAGTCGCGCTGATCGATCATCGGTCCGAGTTGTACAGCGACCAGGACGCGCGAGTGCAGGCGGCTGCTGCGGCAGCCACGAACTCGGTCCAGGGCACCCTCCTCAGAGCCCGTGCCGTCTTGGAGTTGTCGACTGCCGACACCTCCCCGGACGAACTGCTGGCCACCTTTGGTGGGACTGTCGAGGCCTGTGTCGGGACACGCTGCTCGGGCCCCGACCTCGCAGCGTTGAGCACGTTCGGTTCCGCCGCAGCGCAACCCCTGCCAACGGTCGCGGTCGTCGATCCCGCCAGCAACTCGGTCCTGGTCGTTGCTCGGACGGCAACGTTCACTTCGTCGATTCAGCTGCCGCTCGATGCTGTCGTCGCCGCGTTCGCGCTGCAGTGGATTGCCGAACTTGAAGTCGACATCAGCGTCGATCTGTCGAACTCCGAACAGCCGCAAGACGTTGCTGGCATCGCCGGCAAACCGGGCGAACGTGTGGCCATCGCGGAGATCTCCGAGTCGCTCGACGATGGTTCCTTAATGATCCGCGCGAGCGCCGAGAGCAACGTTGGCTGGGGCGCCGACACGCCCGGCCCGTATGTGATCGTGGTCGGACTCGGCGCGATCCTCATGGCACTTGCGGGGTGGACGTTCCTCGCCGAACGTCGAAATCTCGAACGGCGCGCGACAACTGACGAACTGACGGGCCTCGCCAACCGCAGCGAGTTCGAGCGACAGAGCGAAGCCGCCATCGAGATGGCAGGCCGCTTCGGTACTGGCCTCTGCATCATGCTGGTTGATCTCAATGGCTTCAAGCAGATCAATGACACGCGCGGCCACCAGTTCGGTGACCGCGTCTTGAAGGCCTGCGCCGAACGGCTGGTCGAGGCCCTCCGCGACACCGACCTCGTGGCGCGCTGGGGCGGCGACGAGTTCGTTGTCATCCTCCCTGGGCTCGTCGAAGCCAACGCCGTACGCAACAGCGCCGAGCGAATTGCTGCGGCGATGAGCTCGGCGCCGATGGAGGCAGACGTGTTGGTCAGCGGCAGTATCGGGGCAGCGCTCTTCCCGCGCCACGGTTCGAACTTCCAAGCACTCATGCAAGCGGCCGATGTCGCAATGTATGAGGCCAAGACCACCGGTGTCGTACACCGGCTGGCTTCGACGGTCGATGCCGAAATAGATATTTCAGCAGATCGTCGCAAGTCAATCGTGCCCTGACAACGAACTTCTCGGAGTCGAGCGCCGAGTCGCTGTGGCAGCTCTCCTACACTTTCAACGTGGCCGCTCCTGTTGACGTGATGACTTCGAAACTGATCGGATTCGGCACGACGATCTTCGCCGAGATGTCAGCACTCGCCACCGAGACCGGAGCGATCAACCTCGGACAAGGGTTCCCCGACACCGATGGGCCGCGCGCCGTGCTTGATGCTGCGATCGACGCGATCAACTCGGGTGGCAACCAATACCCGCCGTTGCCCGGCATGCCCGTGTTGCGCGAGGCGATTGCCAAACACCAGCTGCGCTTCTACGGCATCGAACTCGACGCTGCTTCCGAAATCGTCGTCACTGCCGGTGCCAGCGAGGCAATCGCCAGTGCGCTTCTCGGCATGCTCGATGCGGGCGACGAGGTCGTCGTGTTCGAGCCGATGTACGACAGCTACCGGGCGAACATCGCCATGGCGAGCGCCATCGCTGTCCCCGTTCTGCTCGCGCCCGACGCAGACGGCAACTACGTGTTCGACCCCGATGAGTTGCGCCGCGCGATCAGCGCAAAGACCAAGCTGATCATGCTCAACACGCCGCACAACCCGAGCGGCAAGGTGTTTACCCGTGAAGAGCTCCAGCTGATCGCCGGCCTTGCCATCGAACACGACCTCGTGGTCGTCACCGATGAGGTCTACGAGCACCTTGCGTTCGACGGTCGTGAACACGTCCCGATGTGCACGCTGCCCGACATGTTCGAGCGGACCCTCACCATCTCGTCTGGCGGCAAGACGTTTCACACCACCGGTTGGAAGATCGGTTGGATG
This sequence comes from Ilumatobacter sp., assembly GCF_041688325.1. Lineage (GTDB taxonomy): Bacteria > Actinomycetota > Acidimicrobiia > Acidimicrobiales > Ilumatobacteraceae > Ilumatobacter_A. The sequence continues at coordinate 15,285 of NZ_JBDNIJ010000056.1, read as the reverse complement.
ACCGGCCCGGCCAACCTGGTCACAGCAGCACGAACTGCCAAGCAGTTCCTCACGTTCGTCAACGGCGGGCCGTTCCAGCCCGCCACGGCAGTCGGTTTGCGTTTGCCCGACTCCTACTTCGAAGGTCTGCGCGTCGGGCTGCAGGCGACTCGCGATCGGCTCTGCGATGTGCTGACCGACATCGGCTTCACCGTGTTCACACCGGAGGCCAGCTACTTCGCCACGGTCGACATCCGCCCGATTGACCCGAGCGGTGACGGTTACGAGTTCTGTCGACGGCTCCCCGCCAAGGCTGGCGTCGTCGCCGTACCGAACGAGGTGTTCTACGCTCGGCCTCACTACGGCCGCCACATGGTGCGGTTCGCCTACTGCAAACAAATGCACGTCATCAATGCCGCGGCTGATGCCCTGGTGAAAGGATTCGCCTCATGAGCACACTCCGGATCGCTGCGATTCAACACGACATTGCTTGGTTCGACCGCGACGCCAACTACACGATGCTCGCACCAAGGATCGCGGCGGCGGCGGCCGGGGGAGCACGCCTCGTGCTGCTCACCGAGACATTTGCGACCGGTTTTTCCTTCAGCGACCCGGCAATCGCGGAAGCGGAGGGTGGCCCGTCGAGCCAGTTCCTCGTCGCGCAGGCAGCCGCGCATGGCATCTGGGTCGGAGGATCGTGCGCCGAATTCGCGCTGGACCCATCGGCTGACGACCAACGCGTCAGCAACGTGTTCGTACTGGCAGGCCCCGACGGCACTGTGCACCGCTACCGCAAGATCCACCCGTTCTCACATGGCGGCGAAGATGCTTACGTCCGTGCCGGAACCGACTTCGTCACCGTCGAGATCGAAGGCGTCCGCGTCAGCCTGTTTGTCTGCTACGACCTCCGTTTTGCCAACGAATTCTGGGCGTTGGCCGAAGACACCGACGCGTATCTCCTCGTGGCCAACTGGCCGGCGAAGCGACGCCACCACTGGCAGACACTCGCTCGGGCCCGAGCCATCGAGAACCAGGCGTACTTCGTCGCGGTCAATCGGGTCGGCCGTGACGGTCCCCTTGATGCCGACGGCCGGCGCACCGGCCAGCTTGATCATTGTGGCGACAGCATGGTCGTTGACCCGCTTGGCGAGGTGCTGGTCCATGCTGCCGGCACCGAAACGACGATCTTCGCCGACATCGACTCGGACCACGTTGCGTCGACCCGGGCCCACTTCAGGTTTCTCCAAGACCGTAGATAGTTACGGATGGGGTCAGGCCCCTTTCGCAACTCTCGCGACTCTCTGGTGGTTATCGCGCAACTATCTCGACGACTTGCGCATCAGGCTGACCTCGACGCCGTGCGACGTTTGCTGCCCGACTTCGACAAAGCTGTGCTTCTTGTGGAACGCGAGTGATGGTTCATTGGGTGGGTCGATGTTCACCTCAAGCGTGAGCCCTGTTGCGTCAGCAGCGGTCAGCCGACGCTCGACCTCGGCGTAGAGCTGACTCCCGAGACCCTTGCCCTGTGTTGCGGCATCGAAGGCCACGCGGTCGAGATACCAGTCGGTGGGGTAGCGCTCCATGAACCACGCGTAGTTGATGGAGTCGTAGGTCGAGCCGGGCGCAAGTACAAGGCAGAACCCGGCGATCGCGCCGTCGGCTTCGACCACCAGCCGCGCAGCACTCTCGCTCATGATAAATCGCAGCTGTTCGAGGTCGATGTCCCCCACCTCTGGCACGTTGGCCTCGTTGATCTCTAATACCTCCGCCAGATCTGCCTCGACCATGTCCCGAATCGTCACTCCACAAACCGTACCGAGCCAGGAGCGTCAGTGTGATGGTTTTGGCTGGCACAGAGACCAAAAGCATCACGCTGACGAATTGGGTGCGGTGGGGTGCGGTGGGGTGCGGTGGGGCCTCGTATCCTGAGGTCATGCTTTTCCGGAGGAACTCGACCATGATCACTCCCGACGAGGCCTTGCCGGGCCGCGACGAAGCAATGCAGGTGCCTGACGCGCACTTCGTCAACGGCAACCCGCTCACGGGGCCCTGGTCCGACGGCATGGAGATCGCGGTTGTCGGAATGGGCTGTTTCTGGGGCGCCGAGCGGCTCTTCTGGCAGCTCGACGGGGTGTACTCCACCTTTGTTGGCTACGCCGGTGGCTTCACGCCGAACTGCACCTACGAAGAGAACTGCACCGGCCGCACGGGCCACGCTGAAGCCGTCGGCATCGTGTTTGACCCGTCAGTGATCAGCTTCGAGCGGATTATGCAGGTTTTCTGGGAAGAGCACGACCCCACCCAGGAGATGCGCCAGGGGAACGACGTCGGCAGCCAGTACCGCACCGGTGTGTGGGCCACGCAGCCAAGCCAACTCCCGGTCATCGAGGCGACCAAGGCTCGCGTGCAGGATGGCCTCGACGCGATGCGCAAGGGACAGATCACGACCGAAGTCGGATCAATCGACTTCGAGACCGACTTTTACTATGCCGAGCCGTATCACCAGCAGTATCTCGCCAAGAATCCGAACGGCTACTGCGGCATTAAGGGCACTGGGGTCAGCTGCCCGATCGGGTTACAGTCGTAGAGGCAGCCCCGCAAGTTGCGAGGCTGCACCACCACGAGGAGCACACCATGGGTCTGTTTGACAAGGTAAAGAACAAGTTCGCCAAGGCGAAGGACTCGACTGACGACCTCGTTGAGGCCAACAGCGACAAGATCCCTGACGACATTGAAAACAAGGACGACAAGGTCAGCGACGCCGCTGAGAAGGTCATCCCGGGCGACGACAAGCCGGGCGAATGAGTCGCTGCGGCTGATCGGTCTTATCGACTGTCCCAGCCGCTTGTTTCGATCTCGGCGCCATCGGCGTCGAGCCCTCGGCCTGCCCACCGGATCGATCCTGGTGTGGCAGACAATCGGGCAATCACACTCTGCATCGGGGTGCCACTCAAGCCGTCTGGAACGATTTCGATGATGCCCCGTTGCGCGTAGTGAGGGTCGCTGGCGATCTCGGCCATGTCGAGAACAGGTCCGATCGCAGCGTCGGCTGCGGTGAAGGCATCGACCACTTCGGCCTGTGTCCGCGTTGCACACCAGGCGGTCATGATCGTTTCGAGATCTGCACGGTTCTCGGTACGCCCTGCGAAGGTCGTGAACCGCTCGTCGCCTCCGACACCGAGGAGGTCCATCACTCTCGCCGCGACTGAATCGCTGCTCGTTGATGCCGCGACCCACTTGCCGTCGCTGCACTGATACGTCCCTCGCGGCACCGTGTACGGCAGGCCCGCACCGAGTCGAGGCTGTTGTTCGCCCGTGACCGCGAAGAGTGAGGCGAGCGGTCCCATCATGTGGAACATCGTCTCCAACAGGTTGGCATCGACGACTTGGCCGATGCCTGAGTGCAGTGCGACCATCGTGGCGAATGCGGCCGAAAGTCCCGTCACTTCGTCGGTCAGAGCAATCGGTGGGAGGAGCGGCTGACCTTCGGGCTCACCGGACAGGGCGACGAGACCGGACATGGCCTCGGCAATCGTCGCGAAGCCCGCACGGGAGGCATATGGCCCGTCCTGGCCAAACCCGGAAACTCGCGTGATGACCAGCTTGGGGTTGCGGGCCAGCAAGACGTCTGGCCCGAGGCCGAGCCGCTCAAGCGTTCCCGGACGAGAGTTCTCGACGAGCACGTCAGCCTCGTCGAGGAGCCGCAGCAAGGTGGCGCGGTCGGCGTCGTCTTTCACGTCGAGCACAGCGGTCCGCTTGTTGCGGTTGACCAGCTTCCACCACAGGCCCTCGCCATCGCGCGGGTCGCGCCACGCCATGTTGCGCAGGCTGTCGCCGCCCGGCCGCTCGACCTTGATCACGTCGGCGCCGAAGTCGGCGAGGTAACGCGCACAGTTCGGTCCCGCCAGCACCGTCGACATGTCGATGACTCGCAGGTCGGTCAGCGGGCCGGTGCGCTCGCCGGGTGGCCGACTCATGGTGTCCAACTCGCGATCGCCGAGCACGCTTCGTCGAGGTCGGGGGCTTCGCCGGCGTAGGAGAAGCGGATGTACTCGTGCCCTCGAGTCAGGTCGAAGTCGATACCGGGGGTACAGGCCACGCCGAGTTCCTTGAGCCATCGTTGGCACAGGTCCATCGACGACAACCCGATGTCGGTTGTGAACTGAGGGACGTGAGCATAGATGTAGAACGCGCCGTCGGCCGGTGCGATATCGGTGATTCCAGCAGCACCCAGGCCAGACAGCATCACTCGCCGGTTCGCTCGGTAGCGAGCAACATGGCCATCCAACTCATCGGTTGCATCGAGGGCGGCCAGCGCCGCAATTTGTGATATGTGCGGCGCGCAGATGTACATATTCTGTTGCAGGCGTTCGACGACGTCGACGAGATGGTCGGGGACCACCATCCAACCGATCCGCCAGCCCGTCATCGAGAAATACTTCGAGAAGCTGTTGATGACGATGGCGTCGGGCGCGTGTTCGAGCATCGGCGGGGCGATTCCGTCGTCGATGATGCCGTGATAGATCTCGTCAGCAACGATCGCGATGTCGTGGTCGGTGCAGTAGCTGGCGACTTCGGCGAGTGCGTCGGCAGAAAGCACCGTTCCGGTCGGATTCGACGGAGAGGCGAGCACGAGCCCGTCGAGATGACCTGCTTCGCTCAGATGTTGGGCAGTTGGGGCCCACCGGCTCTCGGGTCCGACGGGAATTGGCACTGCCTCAATGCCGAGTGCGATGAGTGTGTTCCGGTAGCAGGGATAACCCGGCTCGATGACACCGACCCGCTGGCCGGGCTCGAATAATGTGAGGAAAGCCAGTGAGAAGCCGGCGGACGCCCCAGCGACGACCACGATTCGGGCCCGGTCGAGTGGTCGCGCCCCCGGCGGACCGAGCGAGGTGTGTCGATCGGCAAGACGTTCCCGAAGTTCTGACAAACCCGTTGCGTTCGTGTAGCCGAGTGGACTGTTGAGGGCGCCGATCACTGCTTGGCGGGCGGTGTCGGGGAGCCCTGTCGCAGGTTGACCGACCTCGAGGTGCATGACGCGATGGCCGGCAGCCTCGCGGGCGCCTGCTGCTCGGCTCATTGCCATGGCATGAAATGGCGGGACCTGTGCTGCCCGAACCGCTGCTTGGATCACACGTGAAGTGTGGCAGCTGTGTGGGGCTTGAGTGAAACGAGAAGTAGCTACCACGCAGCGTGTTTCTGTCAGGTCGGCTTTGCACAGTGTTGACATCGAATGCACGCGACTCGACTCAAGAACCGTGTGGTTTCGGCCGAACAACTCATATGCGATCCCTAACTCTTCCAGAGCGTTTGGACGAAAATGTCCACATCGCGCCTGCCGGCAGAGGGCGCCAGCACCGCAGAGATCGTGCATTCACGCTCACCGAAGTACTCGTATCGATCGTGCTGATGGGCACGGTCATCACGGTGATCCTTTCGGCGATCTTCACGTTGATCCGAGTATCGAGCAGCAGCAGTGACGCCGCCAAGGTCGAAGCTGTGCTCACGAGCGCAGCTGACCGTTTGGCAGGCTGGGCTTACCTGAGCTGTCCCGAGGCGAACGACAGCGGCTATGACGTCATCGTCTCGGCAGCAGCTGCCGACGTCAACTGGACTCACGAGAACGCCATCATTATCACGTCGATTCGTTATTGGGATCCTTTGCTCGGCGCCGCTGCAGATGCGACGACCGATCCGAACCCCGCCGATGGTGGGTGGGCTGACACTAATTCGCTCGTCGACACCGACGGGTGTGGCGAAGACGTCAACTTCACCACGACTCGCACCCTGCAACAGGTGACGATCGAAGCGCGTTCTCCCGATGGCGCGATCGTGCGTCAACTCGAAGTGGTCAAAAGCAACGTCGGCGATCGAATCGAGACCACCTCATGACCAGCCGATCCCACTTGAACCCGTCTCACCGGTTCGATTCCGTGCGTTCACCGTTTGCCCGTCGCGTCCGCGCCGCCCGCCGCCAGCCGAACAACGACGGCGGTTTCACGCTGCCTGAGTTGCTCGTTGCAATGACCCTGTCTGGCGTCTTGATCGCCGCAATTTCTTTGGCCATCAGCGTCATGCTTACCGCGACGCCCGAGGCCGAGATCCGTCTCGCCGAGTCAAAGGACATCACATTCCTGCAGACATGGGTTCCCGTTGACCTCTCCTCGGCCATCAACTCCTACGACAACCCCGACGAAGCAGATCTCGAGAACGAGATGGCGGCCGGCGAACCGTCGATGAGCTACAACGTCCCGCTCGCGGGGACCAACGTGCTGACGCTCGTCGTGCCTGATCTTGAAGCCGACGACTACAAGATTGTCAGCTATCGATACGTGTTGTCCGCAGGCGACTGGCGGCTCGTCCGCTACCTGATCAAGAACCCCGGAACCGCCTCCGAGTCCTTGTCGCAGGTCGGCGTTGCGAGCGAAGTGAAAGATCCGCCCATCGGTAGCACCTGGAAGCCCGGCGAGAAGCCGGTGCACGCCTTCCAGATAACGTCACGTAACCAGGTTGTTCTGCGGCCCATCGGTGAGAACATCACCGTCTTCTTCAAGAGTGGCAACGAGTTCTCCACCGGCGGCGCTGGCCTCTCGGCAGAGAGGGACCTGACCCCGAACGACCCGGTCACGCTTCCTGATCCGACCGCTCCGCCGTCACGCTGCGGTGGCCGCGTGGCGCTGGTGCTCGACACGTCCTGGTCGGTCCCCGGCTTCGGAGGCGGCAACGACATGGAGGATGCCGCAAAGAGCTTCATCGTCTCGTTCCAAGGTACGCCAACGACGCTGACGGTGATGGGTTTCGACTCGATGGCGTATCAGATCTACCCGAACCTCAACGGCGACCGAGGCCACTACATCGATCTACTCAACCCGTCAAGTGACATCGAGAACGCGCAGATCAACATTAGTGCGCTGCCGAACGTCGACACGCAGTATCCAGGGTTGACGCCTGAGGCGTATGACTTCGAAGAGGAATACAGCTACTACTTGACTCCGGAGGGGACGGGCATCGGAACTGGGGATCGGACCATCGGTTGGTCGAAGAACCGTCGGTCCGAGTCTGGCCTCGAGAGGCAATATGCCACGAACTGGGAAGACGCGCTCCATGCTCCGTTCTTCACAGAAGGTACGGCAACCGAGAATGGCATGCAGCGACCGCAGACGCCTGAGACGGTGGTGTGGATCACCGACGGTGAGCCCACCACAAACCGGGCAGAAATGTTCTACGAACAGAACTCGACCGACTACCTCGGTCCGGCAATTCTTGCAGCCAACGCGGGCCGCTCGACCGGTGCCCGGATCATCGGCGTTCTGGTCGGACCGGGCGGCCCGGCACTCGAGCAGAACGTCGCCGACGTCGTCGGCGGAAACAAGTGGACCGGCAGCGTTTCAGACACCGGTGTTGTTGACTTGAAGAATGCCGTGTCGGCCGACTACTTCACCGGCAACTTCGATGAGCTCGGCGACGTGCTCCGTTCCATCATGGCAGCGCAGTGCGGTGGCACCGTGACTGTCCAGAAGAAAGTCGAGGGTGAGACCGCCAGCGGCCAGTGGACCTACAAGACCAATATCGGTGACAGCACCCTTGACCTTGACCTGACTTCGGCGCTGACGTTCGACTTCACCTTCGATACGGGCGACACCGTGCGTGACGTGCTCATTCTTGAAGAAGTCCGTGATGGCTACACCTTCTCGCACGCCGAATGCTCGGTCGGCGGGGTCACCCTCCCCGAGGCGAGCATCGTCCAGAATCCAGAAGGCGCAGCCGGTGTCCTCCTGTCGATCGAACCCGACCAAGCAGTTCACTGCACGATGGTTTCCAACCCGGAGTCAGAAACATGATGATCACGCCGAACCTTTCCAGCGGTCCCAGTGGTCCCCGCGGTCGCTTCGACCGCGGCAACATCTTGCCGATGACCCTCATCATGATGGTGCTCGGCAGCCTGATCGTCTCAGCGCTGATGGCCTTCGCGATCACCATTCTGCGGGTCCGCCCGCCGCTCGAAGAACGCAGCGATTCCCTCGAGGCCGTTCGCTCAGCGATGCGTATGGCCATTGTGATGCAGCGCGACCACGGCCCGAACGGCTGCTACGAGTCGGCCACGTCATCGTTCCGAGTCAACAACCGTGACGTGCTGATCACGTGCGAATCACTCGCAACCGAAGACGACAACGGTGGGCGTTTTGGTCTCATCGCCACGACAAACAACGGCGAGGGCAACGGCACGGCGCCAGACAACGAGGCCATCCGTGTCGGCGATGTTGACACTCAGAAGATCATCCTCAGCTCGGTCTTTGTCAATGGCGGCAACCTTGGAGGGAACAATGGTGGCTTGTCGATCAACGCTGGCGACGTCATTGCCTCGACGTACTCCTCGCCGGAGATGTCGATACACCGGTACACCACCCTCGACCCGTCCTTTGACATTGAGGTTGCGCCGCTCACGACGTGCAGTTCGTTGTTCGGCCCGGCCGTCCTCCAAGTCGACGCCTTCGAACCGGTTGCTGACGATGGTGGTACTGATGGCGATGGTGGTACTGATGGCGATGGTGGTACTGATGGCGATGGTGGTACTGATGGCACTGACGATGAAACTGACGAGCCGCCCGTCCCAACGTTTGGCTACGTCGAACCGATCAACTTCAACTACGACAATCAAACCACTCTGCTACAGGTCACACCCGACGCGGGTACCGCCATCGTCGCCGTCATGTACACCAACTCGCCGTTCCCTGGAGCGCAGTGGAAGCTTGACCGGTTGGTGACCAATACGGAGACCGGCGGCTTCGACGTCACCCTGCCGCCCGGCAGCGTGACCACCCCTGACGTGCGCGTCTGCTACCAGCAGGTTCCCGCCACCGACCCGAACTACATCCCGACCTGGCTCACGTTCTGCAACTCGCCGATCGTCGATCCCGAGACGTTTGACCAGAGCAGCGCGACTGCCTCGACGGGAGTCGATTGTCGGAATGAGCCCTGGTGGACCTACGCCGGCTGGAAACCCAACTGGCGTACCAGCTACATCTACCCGTACCTGCCGCAGATCCCGTCGTACCCTCGGGCGTCCGTTCCGATCAAAGTCGGTGCGACGAACTGTTACGTCTTCTACCCGGGTCGCTACGAGAACGAGGTTGTTCTCGACGGTGCCGCCGCTGACGGCAGCCCGAACCAGTTCTATTTCGCCTCGGGCGTGTACCTGTTCAACAAGCCGCTGAAGGTCAAGAATGGCGTCTCTGTTGTGATGGGCGAGGGCAGTTACAAGGGTTGTGCGTTCGATGCTGACGCAGCATTCCTCAGCGGTTCGCCTCGCAACCACGAGATCACCGGCAAAGGAGCCACGCTCTTGCTCGGCTCAGACGGGACTGCGTCGGCCAGCCTGAGCAACAACGGTTCGATTGACGTCATTGACTCCTCACTTCGTGTGAACCGTCGTGTCGCCACCAACTCGACTCGAGCAAGCGCTGGGATCAGTGTCATGTCGATCAACCTCGCGACGGGCCCAACAGACGCAGGCGGTGTCAAGATCCCATTCGATGACGAGGTGTTGCTCCCCGACTGCCTCGCCAGCGAAGTGATCGGTGACCGGGCCGTCGCACTTCACGACCCACTATGTGCCGAAAGTATCGAAACATACACACTGGCTCCGAATGATTTGGACGACGTTAGGTACGTGCCGTCACTGCTCAAAGCTGATGCCGCGATTATCCACGCCAGGCTGGACGGTTCGTCCACGACGAGTAACAGGGTGCTGTTCGGCGGCAACCTTTTCGTGCCGAACGCGCGGATCGCCATGAGTTCGACCCAGACGAATAACCAGTACGTCATCCGTTTACGGAACGGTGCGGTGGCGTCGAGTTTTTCCTTCGACTTCCCGACCGGCAACGAGACCAACTTCCTGATTGGCCAGGAGACCGAGACGGTCTACGAACGGCTCAAGCTCGCTGCGATCACGAGCTTCGATGGCAAGGCCTTCCGTTCGGTCGTCGAACTCGAAGTCGACACATCGAACCGTTACGCCATCAATAGTTGGACCGTCGACGCAGGATCGGGTGGGTCGACCACCACGGGGACGACAACCACGTTGGCACCCACGACGACGCTCGCCGGAGGTCCGACGACGACGCTCGCTCCAGGGGCCACGACGACGGTCCCACCTTCGACGACGACCACGACGACGGTCCCACCTTCGACGACGACCACCTCGACGACGGTCGCACCTTCGACGACGACCACCTCGACGACGACCACGACCCTCCCGCCGACTTCGGGGCATGACTACTGCAACACCGTGAGTGGCAGGTGGACTCGGGAGTTCGGCGATGGGGGCCACTGGGCTGCTGAGTACCGCAACGTCGGCGGCTTCATCAGTCACCCGCCCAACCCCTTCGATGGAACCGCCCATGCCACGGAGAACCTGGACGAGATCGAGCTGTACCTTGGCGACGGCAAGATCCACCCTGCCATCAATAAGGACTACTACACCGCACGCTTCACACGCAGAGTCAACTTCGATGCCGCATGCTGGATGGCCCTGGCCGTTGGCGCCGATGACGGCATGCGCCTTTACCTTGATGGCACAGAGATTCTCGGCTACTGGTCGAACCACTCGTTCAGGTGGGATTGGAGCTATCACTACTTCGAAAGTGGTGAGCACGAGATCGTGATCGAGTACTACGAGCAGGAGAACGACTCGGCACTCGATTTCTACTGGCTCCACCGCTGATTGAGCTGCGACTGGGCCGCTGGCTCAGTTCGGAACGACGAGATCACCTGCTTGCAGCTGGTGGGCATAGCGCCCACCGGCGGCAAGGAGTTCGGCGTGCGTTCCGATCTCGGCGATACGTCCGTCTTCGATGAACGCGATGCGGTCAGCGCTGCGAATTGTCGACAAGCGATGCGCGATGACGAGCGCAGTGCGACCTTCCATTGCATGTTCGAGCGCGGCTTGAATGTGCGCTTCATTGTCGTTGTCGAGGTGACTTGTTGCCTCGTCGAGAATGATGATGGCGGGATCCTTCAGCAACAGGCGAGCGATCGCTAGCCGCTGCTTCTCGCCACCGCTCAGCCGGTAGCCACGCTCACCGACGATGGTGTCGTAGCCGTCGGGTAGTGCGGCGATCGTGTCGTGAATACGTGCGGCCTTGGCCGCCGCGATGACCTGGTCGTCGGTGGCTGACTGGTCGGCGTAGCGAAGGTTGTCGCCAATCGATTCGTGAAACAGGTGCGGATCCTGTGACACCACGCCAATCGAGGCGCGCAACGAATCAAGCGTGAGGTCGCGGACGTCGTGCCCGTCGATACGAACTGCGCCGCTGGTCACGTCGTAGAGGCGGGGGAGGAGCGAGATTGTGGTTGACTTGCCTGCCCCAGATGCCCCGACGAGGGCGAGTGTTTCGCCCGGTGCGATCGTGAGTGTGAGGCCGTGCAGCACGTCGACGTCCGGATCGGTACCACCGCCGAGGCCGGCGTTCTGCTCCATCGTGGGAATCGCCGAGTCGACAGCTGGCGGGTACCGGAAGGTGACGTTGTCAAATTCGACGCCACCGCGTGGGGCGACCAGGTCGAATGCTCCCAGCTTTTCTTGAATGGCCTCCGGTGCATCGAGCACTTCGAAGACGCGTTCGAAGCTGACCATCGAGGTCATCAGGTCGACCCGTGCGTTCGTGAGCCCGGTGAGCGGCTGATACACGCGCGTGACCAGAGCGGCCAATGCCACCAGGGTGCCGGCCGTGATGTCGCCGTCGACGACCATGAGTGCACCGATGCCATAGATGGCAGCGGTGCCGATTGCCCCGACCAGCCCGAGCGCAACGAAGAACACGCGCCCGTAGATCGCTGACTGGATGCCGGTGTCACGGACACCGCGGGCACGACTCTCGAAGGCTTCGCGCTCACGTGGACCGGAGCCGAACAGCTTGACAAGGGTGGCACCAGAGACGTTGAAGCGCTCGGTCATCTGGGTGTTCATCGCGGCATTGTGGCCCATCTGCTCGCGCGAGATTCCCTGCAGCCGCCTGCCGACCCGACGCGCTGGAACGATGAAGAGCGGTAGCACGATGAGCGTCAGCAGGGTGAGCCGCCATTCGAGGGCGAGCATTGCGGCCAACGTGGTCGTCAACACGATGACATTGCTGACCACACTGCCAAGTGTGCTCGTCACCGCTGACTGGGCACCGACGACATCGCTGCTCAACCTGGACGTGATTGACCCGGTCGGTGTCCGCGTGAAGAACGCGATTGGCATGCGTTGGACCTTCGCGAACAGCGCGCCGCGCAGGTCATAGATGAGGCCTTCACCGACTCTGGAGCTGCACCAGCGCTGCACGATGGCAAGCCCAGCGTCGGTGAGTGCCGCCATTACTGCGATTGCTGCCAGCACCTTGATGGCGTAGCGGTCATTGTTCGGTATTGCGTTGTCGATGATTTCTCGCACGACGAACGGAGGCACCAAGGCGAGGAGCGCTGCAACGAAAATGGCCGCAAGGAACACAGAAATTGTTCGACGGTAGGGGCGAGCGAACGCCCAGACACGCGTGAACGTGCCGTCGGTCAGCTTGATGCCGTCGAGCGAGTCCTTGTCGCCGGGGATCATGTGGTGGGGGGACATCCGCATGGAGACCACGCTAAGGGTTGTCGGACCGCTCGCCCCGCTCGCCCGCGCCCCAGTTTTGGGTGGTCCTTGTCGTTTGCTGAATGATGTTGGCTGAAGATGTCGCTCCCCGGAGCCGCTCGTACGCTGTGCACCCATGCGGTGGACCTCTGCACTCCTGGCGGGTGCGCTCGTGATCGGTAGTTGCACCGGCAGCGATGCTCTGCCGGCACCAAAGACTCGCGAGATCAACGCGATCCCGACGAGCACGACGGTGCCCACGCTCACCACGCCAGAGCCGGGCGAAGCGCCGCCGCCGACCGTTCCGCCGGAGCCACTCGACTACGAAATCGAGTGGACTGAGCTGGGCGGAAACGTCGACGAGGCGCGGCTCACGGTTCCCCTCGACTACACCGATCCTCAGGGCGAAACCATCGAGCTGTACGTGACGCGACACCGAGCTGACCCTGACGATCGGATTGGTTCCCTGCTGGTCAATAACGGTGGTCCCGGTTCGCCGGCAAGCACGATGGGGATCAACGCAACGAGCTGGTTCCTTCCTGCAATCACCGGACGATTCGACGTGGTCGGGTGGGACCCGCGCGGCACCGGAGTCAGCGGCGGAGCCGTCGATTGCATCGACGACGACGAGTACGACGGGTTCTTCGCTGCCGGTGACATCACGCCGGAAACCAGTGCGGAGAGGGATCGCCTCGTTCAGCTCGCCGAAGAGTTCGCGACGCGCTGCGAGGAACGAGTCGGCCGAGCGTTGCAGTACATCGGGACCAACAACTCTGCGCGTGACATGGATGCAATCCGTCAGGCGTTGGGCGAAGAGCAGGTGTCGTACTTTGGATTTAGTTACGGCAGCGAACTCGGTGCTGCTTGGGCCACGTTGTTCCCGACGACGGTGCGCGCAGCAGTGCTCGACGGAGCCGCTGACCCGAACGCCGACGCGACCGAGAGCACGCTCCAACAGTGGATCGGCTTCGAGAATGCGCTGAATACGTTCCTCGCCGAATGCAGCGCCACGACGTCGTGTGCATTCCACAATGGCGGCGACGCTGAAAGCGCATTCGACGCGCTGTTCATACAACTCGATAAATCGCCGCTTCCGGGGCCCGGAGGTCGGGCAGACATCAACCTCGGCGTCGCGGTCACCGGTGTGGTGCGGGCGATGTATTCGGACCGGTTTTGGCCGGCACTCGAACGGTCACTCGATGACGCTCAATCCGGCGACGGAGCTGGGCTCCTGGCACTCCAAGATGCCTACTACCAGCGGGGTGCCGACGGTACCTACAGCAATTTGCTCGAGTCGTTCCAGGCGATTTCGTGCGCCGACGATCCGGAACGGCTGACCGTCGAAGAAGCCGATGAACAGGCTGAGGTCCTCATCGGAGCGGCGCCTCGCCTGTTCCCGTACAGCACGGGGTCCTACACGTGCAGCTTCTTCCCTGCCGCCCTTGATCCGCGAATCGACGTGACTGGCGTGGGCGCAGGCCCGATTGTGGTCGTTGGCACGACCGGCGATCCGAGCACGCCCCTCGACAGCAGTCGCCGGATGGCAGCAGCGCTCGAAGACGGTCGCCTCGTGATCGTCGAGGCAAACCAGCACACCGGCTACCGGGTCAACAGCTGCATCGAAGACACGATCCACAATTACCTGATCCAGCTCGAGGCCCCGGACACCGAGACCGTCTGCGGCTGACCGTCCTACTTCGCGAAGTGGTGATGGATCGACGGAGGGCGACGGCGCTTCGATCGCTTCGACTCTGGTAGACACGCGTTGTGGGACGACTCCAAGACAAAGTCGCGTTGATCACAGGTGGGGCGCGAGGTATCGGAGCGGAGACCGCCGTGCTCTTCGCTGCGCAAGGAGCGACTGTGGTGATCGCCGACGTGCTCGACGACGTCGGCGAAACAACCGCCTCGACGAACGACCGCATCAGCTACCGGCACCTTGACGTTCGGTCCGAGGACGACTGGCACGGAGTCGTCACCGCCGTCGTCAAGGAGCACGGGCGTCTCGACGTGCTGGTCAACAACGCTGGTGTCGACCTGACGAAGAAACTGTCGGCAACGACGTTGGCCGATTTCGAGTGGCTGATCTCGATCAACCAGATCGGCACGTTCCTTGGCATGCAGGCGGTGTCGGCCGCCTCGGTCGCGGCCGAGACGCCATGCTCGATTGTCAACATCAGCTCGGTTGCCGGGCTCGAAGGTGTGCAGAATCACGCGGCCTACAGCGCGACGAAGTTCGCGGTGACAGGTCTGACCAAGGCAGCTGCCAAGGAGTGGGGTCGATACGGCATCCGGGTCAACTCGGTGCACCCCGGCATCATCGACAGTCCGATGACCGAGGAGCAGTTCGTCGACCCCGACCTCCGTGCCCGCGTCGAGCGAAACCTGCCCCTCAGGCGGCTCGGGCAGCCCATTGACATCGCCAACATGGTTGCTTTCCTGGCCAGCGACGAGGCGTCCTACTGCACGGGTCAGGCGTTCACGGTCGATGGCGGCGTACACGCCTGAGCGAGTCAGGCCGGTGAACACCGCCTCTCACTGGGCCTCGCTCAAGTAGAACCGGCTTGCGGCGCGACCGTGACGCAAGCCTGCGCGTGAGTCGCCGAGGTCGAGCTGGGCTCAGAACGCTGGCGTGAGAGAAACGCTCCACGATCGTTCGGCGGACGCCCACAGAATTGATCTGTGGACACCCG
>NZ_JBDNIJ010000325.1:0-2161 GCF_041688325.1 Ilumatobacter sp. | reverse complement strand
GTTCCACTCCCACCGTGGGTGAAGTTCTGGTCCCAGAGGGAGACGGGTCCGCCCACCCTCTGGTCAAAGCGAGCGACCGACGCTCATCGTTCGATGGGCAACCGACGGTCCGCATGCCGTCTGGGGCGCACCTGCCTGCGCCCGGACTCGGCACGTGGCAGCTCGTAGGGGCAGATCTCCGTACTCTCGTCGACGAGGCACTGGGGATTGGATTTCGCCACATCGACACGGAGCAGATGTACGGCAACGAGGCCGACATCGGCGCAGCGATCGAGGCATCTAGCATCGACCGCAACGACATCTTCATCACGACCAAAATCGACAACGACCATCACGAACCCGGCCCACTCGTTGCCTCTGTCCAGGCGAGTCTCGAACGGCTCGGTACCGATCATGTCGACCTGCTGCTGGTGCACTGGCCGGTCGACTTCGAACGCGTCGGAGCAACCATGTCGGCGCTTGCTCAGGTGCAGGCATCGGGTCTCGCCCATCACATCGGAGCGTCAAACTTCACCGTCGAACAGCTCGATGATGCCGCTGGCTTCGCCCCGCTCGAGGTCCTGCAGTGTGAATGTCACCCCTTCCTGCAACAAATCGAGCTGAGGAACTGGTGCGTGCGCCAGGACTGGGCATTCACGGCGTACTCACCCCTCGCTCGCGGTGACGTGTTGGTCGACGACACGCTGCGCGAGTTGGCCGAGAAACACTCGGTTTCTCCGGCATCCATCGCCGTGGCCTGGTTGCTGACCCAGCCTCAGACGGCGGCGATACCCAAGAGCAGCGACGTCGACCATCTGCGAGACAACTGGGCAGCGCTCTCGGTCGAGTTAGACCAGGTGGATCTCGATCACATCAGCGCCCTCGACGAGCGTCGTCGCCTCGTCGACCCCGACATCGCCCCGTGGTGACACCGGTCTGACCCACGCGATCACACGCGAGTCGAACCGCAGACGGTCGTTCGACAACCACGTGCGCGCGGCGACTCCGGTCGCGATTGTTTCGATCAGTTCCCGTGAGAACGAGGGAAGGTCGTTGGGCTTGCGGCTCGACACGAAGGTGTTCGGTCCGTTGTCGCAGACGAACCCTCGCGGTCGACCCAGCTTCCTCCTGCGTTCTCGATGTCGGTCTGCAAGTTCGATGTTCGTCCACTCCTCAGAGGGCAAAGATTGGCCGCCACGCGACGAGGGACCGTGGTTCGTACTCATGAGCCGATCCGATCGGCGAAGCTGGCCGTGTCGGGAGGCTCTGCCTTCGTCGAGCTGCTGTCGGTGCCGGTGGTGGGGCTGGTGTCGGAATCCTGCTCGGTTTTGAGGATCAATCCGAGCCGAGCAGCGAAGTCGTTGGGGTCCGGCTGATCCTCAACGGCGCCGTACGAGTCATCGGGCGCGTCGACAAGATGCACGCTCTGATGCTGTTGGTGCCCCGACCGCAACATGCCCGATAACGCTCACATCCGCCCCGATTCAACTGCCGATATCGCACAGCTCAGGCGGTTCGGCTCCGGCAGCGTCGTCTTGCCGTACTCTTTTCGAATGAATCCAGACGTGTTACTTGTGGGCTGCGGCGACCTTGGCGCCGACATCGGATTGCGCCTTGCGGGACTGGGACATCGCGTGGTCGCCATCCGACGCAACGCCGACCGTGTCCCACCGCCACTCATTGGCGTGTCGGCCGACCTCACTCGTGAGGCTCCGAACCTTCCGGACCTCGACCTGGCGCACCTCGTTATTGCTCTCTCTGCGAGCTCGCGCACCGAGGACGCCTACCGAGCCATCTACGTCGGCGGGCTCAGGCGAGCATTGGATTGCCTCGACGACAAGGGGCAGCGACCGTCAAGGGCTGTGTTGGTCTCCTCGACCGGCGTTTTCGGCATCAGCGACCCGAGCATCATTTGCACCGAAGACACCACCGCCGAACCCACCGGCGGGACCGCAAAGGTGCTCCTCGAAGCCGAACAGCTTTTCGCTTCTCGAGTCCCCCACGGCACGATCCTGCGACTGGCCGGTCTGTACGGCCGGGGGCCGACACGCTTCGTTGACAAGGTCGCCAGGGGCGAGGTCACCGACCCGAATCGGTGGACGAACCGCATCCACCGCGAAGACGCCGCCGCAGCGGTGATTCATCTGCTCACCCGACCGCAACCTCCGGGACCTCTCTACCT
>NZ_JBDNIJ010000324.1:0-6952 GCF_041688325.1 Ilumatobacter sp. | reverse complement strand
GCTCTCCGCTGTGCCATGTGAATCTCCTCTGTCGCCCGTTGCTACTGGCACGATAGTGGCACGCCGGGATGTCCCCGTCAACACAAAAGCCCCCGGCAGCGCTGCTACCAGGGGCTTTAATGGTGGAGACGATGGGAATCGAACCCACGACCCCCTGCTTGCAAAGCAGGTGCTCTGCCAACTGAGCTACGTCCCCAGAGGCAGGTGGAAGGATATCGGGGCTCTGGCCCGGTCCACCGCGTGACTTTCGGCGAAGGCGTGAGGTAGAGGTGCAACTGGAATCCAAGGCGCACCTACCTCACACCTTTGGCAGGATTTGGCAGCAACACACAGCGCGTCCCGATTTTGCCTCGGGACGCTCCACCTCAAGGTCCGGAGCTGGATCGACGAGATGGCGAACACTCCCTCCGGCTGATCAATCGCCAGTAATCTCGTGAAGATTCTGCGCACTGGGGTGCGCAGACAAATCACGAAAAGCGTCAGTCGTCTTTCAGGGCAACGGCGTTGGGAGTGACGTTCATCTTCGGCTCATACTCGGCAAGGTCAACGTGGCGGGCGTCGGCGCGGATAGTGGCACGCAGGTGGATACGGCACGTGTCGCACGGGCCGAAGTACTCCTCATCGACCGAGGTGGAGCAACGCGGACACTCGAAGATCACGACAGCACCTCCGACCAGCCTGCACCCAAATGAATCCATCGACCTGCTGCAAACATCACCCCAGCGACGTTACAACGCGTACGATCCACTGCGATGCCTCGTTCTCGTCCACCGATGTACGACGACGGCGGCGGCCTGCCAGATGTCGCACGTGGCGAACAACGACACGACCCGAGCCGCGGGCGCGACTCCGTTGAGGGTCACGACAACAGACGCCGTGGCGTTCCAAACTTTCTGATCCGCCGCGCAATCGTCGTTGGTCTCGTCGTCGTGCTCATCGCCGTCGCGTCAATCGTTGCCGGCAACCTGCTCGGAAGCGCCGACGGTGGCTCCGGCTCGGCTTTTGGTGACAGCGACTGGAACACCATCGTGTCGATCGACAAGAACATTGGCGCCGTGGTCCTCACCGACGCCGACGGTGAAGAGACCGGCCGGTTTCGGCTTGGCATCCAATCGCTCACCGACAGTTCTGTCATTGGGTCGACTGTGATTGCTGCATCGACCGACAGCATTGCTGTGGCTGACCTCTCTGCACCCGATGGCATCGCCACCATCGACATCGAGTCGGCTGGCGAGCTCGTCCGCCCGTCGGGGACCGTTGCCACCGTCATCGCCCCCGACATCGCGTCGGAGCGAGTCGTGCTCGTGCACGGTCCGACTCGTGAAGTGATCGACACCGCGGATCTCGACACCGTTCCCGGGGCTAGATACGACATCGACCTGGCCCGCAGCGATCCCACTGGGCGCAACGTCTTGGTGACCGACTCGGGCAACTTCCAGAGCGTCCTCTTCTCATTCGACCGTGATGCTCCGAGCTTCTTCCCGGGCTTGGCGCTGGCGGTCAACGACTCGATCGTGGTGACAGCTCAGAACGTCGGCACCAACGCAAACATCAACGTCTTCGACCACGACGGCGAGGCCGGTGTCTCCACCCAAACTGCGTCAGTCCGAGCCGGAATGATCTCCGGTGGCAATGTCATTCTCATCGGCGTCGAAGGCGAGGTCCTCTCACTGTCGATCGCCAGCGGCGAAGTCACCACGCTCGACTCCCTCAGCGTCGGCACTGTGCAGTCCGGCAACGTGGCGCCTCGCGGTGATCGGCTGATCGTGCGTGGCGACCAAGGCACAGCGATCGTCGACGGCGATGGCCTCGTGATCGCCGACCTTCCTGGCGCCCAGCCGACCACGACCGGCATCGACAAACTCGCGCCGCGTCGCAGCACGTGCGTCATTCTCGCTCGCGCTGCGACCAACGAAATCATGGTCGTCGATCTCGACGATGGCGCCATCAGAATCGAAGCCCTTGCTCAGCCGGAGGTGCTTGCCGATGTCAGCGGGTGCCTGCCCGTCGTGCCGACATCAGCGGGCTACCTGTCCCTCACCCCCGACGCCGTGCAACCCGTCACGCTCGTGGGCGATGTGCTCGCGATCTCACCCGATGGCGGCACGCTCGTCGTCGAGAACAACAACCGCTTGCTACTCACCGAACGGGCCGTGCCCGACAGCGATCCAGCCGATCCTGTCGACATCGGTCGGGCCGGCCGCAGTGTTGCCTTCGCCGATCTGTGATGTTTCTCCTTCATGACTGACGAGTTCATCGAGATCGATCGCGGCGACACCGTCTGGCGATTCGAGCGGGAGTTCCTCGAGTCCAACTGGACCTGCCTGTTCGGCAAGGGGTGCAAAGGCATCCTCACCGAACCGTCCGAAGAACTGAACCAGGGCTGCTGCTCGCTCGGCGCCCACTTCGGTGACGGCCCCGCAGGCCAAGCCGAGTCGAAGGAGGTCCTGGCATACGCATCGATGCTGACCCCGGAGAACTTCCAACACTTCGACCAGGCTCATGAAACCGACACACCGGGCCTGCTCGCCATCTACGGCAACGACGACCGCACCCACACGCGGGTCATTGACGACGCTTGCATCTTCCTCAACCGACCTGGCTTCGCAGGTGGGGAGGGCTGTGCGCTCCACATCGCGGCCGTCGAGTTCGACGAGTCACCGACCGAATGGAAGCCATCGGTCTGCTGGCAACTGCCGCTGCGTGTCGACTGGCAAGAAGTCAACGCCGACACTGAGACTGCAACGGTTCGCCGCTGGAGCCGTGCCGACTGGAGTCAGCACGGCGAAACGATGGCGTGGTGCTGCACCGAGCGATCCGAAGGCGGCGAGGCGTACTCCGGTAACGAGCAAGTGATCGACTCGCTCCGCGACGAGCTCACCGCGCTGGCAGGTGCCGAGGTCTACGTCGAGCTCCGCCGCCGCTTATAAGCGAAATCGGTCCCTCCGCTCGAGCCGATCAGATGATGTTGATGGCGTCGAGCACGGCGGCGACCCGCTCGTTGCCGACGTCGCCGGTGCTGGTTCCTCGCCAGTCAGTCCGCTTGGTCCCCCACGACACGAAGTCGTGTGCGGTCGTTCGGATCACCGGTGCATCATCGTCACCGTGATTCTTCACCGTCCAACCGTCCGGGCCGGGTGCGATACAGAACGTGTTGGCGGCAGGACCGTCGAAGACCAGGTTGACAGCTTGATTCGGCGCAGCATCGAGCTCGTCGGCGCACATCTGAGGCAGGCCAGCAAGCATCCATTCCAGCGTGGCACTCAACGCTGCCGCGTCGCGCGGGAGTTGCGCGGCGCGATCAATGGCTGCACCGATGTCGTGGCGCAAGTGGCAGTAGTGGTCGAACACGATTGCATTGCCCAGGATGTGGAGCGGATGTTCGCCCAAGTCGGAAAGCGGAACAACGGTGTCGGCCATTGGTGCTTCCTGCAGCGCAGCCAGTGCAGCGACACCCTTCTCCGACCACTCGTCGTAGGCAGCAATCACTTCGGCAGGCGTCCAGCCTTTGCGCTGTTGAACGGGAACCTCGGCAGACACTTCGGCCTTTCCCGAATCGCCCCCATCGACGGTGTCGGGCGCAGCGATCGTCTGGAACGTAGCAGCCATGTGCTGCGCCACGTCTTGAACACGCCAGCCATCGCAGCCCGAATCTGCCTCCCATTCGGCGGGGGTCAGTGATGCAAAAATCTCCTTGGCGCGCGCCACCTCGACCTCGAGTGCTTCGATAGCTGCATGTGTCATCGCGCAAGTCTCGCGTAATTGCACCCGGTGCTCGCGCTCAGAGCTGCAGGTGTTCGGGCGCATCCAGGTGATGATGACGGCCGGACTACGGTCGTGCTCGATGCCATTCAACGTACGGCGAGGAGCCTGGGGGCTGGCACTTGCAATGCTCGTCGGGGGCTGTGCTGCGAACGATGCCGACGTGCCCGCTTCGGAACCGACCAATTCGACAGCTACGCCGGTACTTGATACTCAGTCTGCCGTGGCAGCCGCCATCGACGTCCGCGCCGATGGATGCGGGCCGCGCATCGGCTTCGGAACCGGCACCGTCATCGATGGGGGTGACATCGTGACTGCTGCACACGTCGTGGCCGGGTCGACGTCGGTGGAGGTCATCGATCGCGACGGCGCACGAGCTGCCGCCGAGGTCGTGCTGTTCGACCCCGCCCTCGACCTCGCCATTCTGCGACCCGCGTCCGCGCTCGGAACGCCACTGACGATTCGTCCCATGCAGGCTCGTCGGAACGAAGTAGGCGTTCTCGTTCGGATTCGGGAACGCGATGGCGTCATGGAGGTCGAGCAAATCGATGTTCGCGTCGTCCGTGAGGCAAACATTTCGACGACCGACATCTACATCGAACGCGAGGTCGTCCGGGACGGCTTCGAGATCGAGAGCTCGGTCGACACCGGAGACTCCGGAGCAATGGTCGTCCTCCCCGGCGGCGGTGCTGGCATCGTCTGGGCACGCAGCAATCGTGTCGACGGGCGGGCCTGGGCGATCGACCTGCCCAGCGGAGTCATCGACGGCACCGCACTCACTGCGGAGATCGCGCCGGTGGACGTCGGCCAGTGCATCTCCCGTTGAGCGGGGATCTACTTCGGCCCACCGATTTCAGATCACAGGACGCCGAGCACGCGGTCGGTATAGGTGTTGCGGAATGTCCCAGTCGGGTCGAGCTCGGCGCGCCACTTTTGAAACGTGTCCCACTCGGGGTAGCGATCGCGCAGCGTGTGTGACGACTGGTAGTGCATCTTGCCCCAGTGCGGGCGGCCGGCGTAGTCGTTCATAATTTGCTCGACGCCTTGGAAGTAGGCCTCGTACGGCATGCCCTTGTACTGGTGGACCGCAATCCAGCCCGACGCCCGGCCATTGGCCGTCGACAGCGGAATGTCATCGGCAGCCGAGGCCCGGACTTCGATCGGGAAGATCGGCTTGACCGGCAACGTCTTAATCAACGCGTCGATGCGACCGAGTGCATCCGGCACGGCGTCAAACGGCACGCCGTACTCCATCTCGAGGAACCGCACCTTGCGCGGGCTGCAGAAGACCTTGTCGCTCCGGTCGAGCGTTTCGCGTCCGCTGGCCGACGACGTGATCGCCTTCGCGACCTTGGGTGCGAGCGAGGGAAAGCTTCGAGCAACGCGACAGACCGTGCCGAACGCCAAATTCTCCGCAATCCACTTATCTTTGATGTAACCAATCTTCGACTGCGGGGCGGCGGGGCGATCAGTAATCGTGTTGCGCTTCACCATGCATCTGCGAGCGCCTGGCATCCAGAAGAACTCGGCGTGGTCAGTCGAGTGCATCACGCCTTCGAAATCGGCGACGACATCGGTGAGCGTCTCAATCGTCTCGATCGCATGCAAGTTGAAAGCTGGCACGCAGCGAATGGTGACCTCGGTGAGAATGCCGAGCGAACCGACACCGACGCGTGCGACGCGAAGTAGTTCCGGGTCGTTGACCTCGTCGGCGCGGCGGATCGTGCCGTCACCCGTGACCAACTCTATGCCGACAATCCGAGTGGCAATGTTGCCGTGGCCAGCGCCAGTGCCGTGCGTGGCAGTCGACGTCGCACCAGCAATCGACTGGTAGGCAATGTCGCCCAGGTTCGGGAGTGCCAGGCCGCGCTTCGCCAACTCGTCGTTGAGATCAAACAACCGAATACCAGCCTGCACCGTGACGTCATCGCCGTTGGTCGAGATGATCTTTTTCATCTTGTCGAGCGACAGGAGATGGCCGTGCGTCATTGCGGTGTCGGTGAACGAGTGCCCGCCAGCAATCACCTTGACCTGCTCGCCGGCAGCGTGGGCGGCGGCAACAATGCTGGACACCTCGGCGGCGCTCGTCGGCTCGTGTAGGCCCTGCGGATGGCACTGTTGATTGCCGGCCCAGTTTTTTGTCGGAACACTCATACGCCGATTGTAGGGCGCATGCCCAAAATAAGCCAGACGCAGGCACGTCGCCATCCCGCCCGTCCGAAATCGAGACCAACTCACTGCACCGGAGGGGAGTAGCGATCCCAATTTTGGCGACTCATCCCACTTCGCCCAAAATGGAGACTGTTACGACGCGTTGGCGCGTCGCTGCGATCTCAGTTTTGGAGGATTGAGGTCAATGCAGCGATGGCCCGCTTGAGCTCGTCGACAGTGGTGGTGCAATGGACCGACAGGCGGAGCATGTTGGGCAGGTTCCGTCGTTCGACGTCGTAGCGCGATGAACCAGCGGACGTCGTCGAGGCGTTGATCGAGCGGCTACTCAACGCTGCCTTGAGGTCGGTCGACGCGATGTTCGAGGAAGCCGTTGTCACAATGCCACAGCGCTGCAGACCCTCGTCGTAGACGGTCAATCCAAGATCGGTGAGCATCGTTCGCAGCTGACTGGCGCGCTCAGCCACGGTCACCTCGATTCGATCGAGCCCCAGGTCGAGGGCAACATCGACCGCTGCGCCCAACCCGAGCCACCCAGCGTGGCTGAACTCCCAGTACTCGAATCGCCGCGCACCACGAACGAACGTGTAGTCGTCGGTGCTCGACCAGTCGGAACCGTGATGGTCGGGCTGCGACGGTGTCACGCGGTCGAGGATCGATGTTCGGGCGTAGAGGAATCCGGTGCCGCGCGGACCTCGGAGATACTTGCGGCCGGTGGCCGACAGGAAGTCGCAACCAATCTCATCGACGTCGATATCGAGTTGCCCAACGCTCTGGCAAGCGTCGATAAGGAACGGCACATCGGCCGCTCGGGTGAGTCGGCCGATGGCAGCAGCCGGGTTCACAAGCCCGCCGTTGGTCGGCACATGCGTCAGTGACACCAGCGCGACGTCATCAGCATGCTGGAGCCGCTCGGCCATCGCGTCCACCGACACCTGGCCGTGCTCATCACTGGGCACACGATCGATGATGACACCGCGAGTCTTTGCGGCGTGGATGAAGGCGATCGCGTTCGCGCCGT
>NZ_JBDNIJ010000323.1:0-19718 GCF_041688325.1 Ilumatobacter sp. | reverse complement strand
CGTCACCGTCGATGGCCGCGCACTGCGCGGCGCACCCGACTGGCGCAAGGTCGGTCCGCCGACAATTTTCGGAAGTCAGCAGGCCGACTGAGTGCCGCGGCCATCGCCGCGTCTGGCTTGGGGTTCGCGGCTTGACCACGTTGTGTCAGGCACGACGTGGTGTGTCCGGCTACGGGTTGGCGTCTCAGTGATGGACCACGTCGTGCCTGACACGGGTCTCTATTTGATGTCGGCAATTGCGTTGCTGAAGCGTGCAATCAGCTCGTCGGTTTCATCAGCAGTGATGTTCAGCATCGGCGCGAGGCGGATCACGTTGCCATACAGACCGCCCTTGCCGACGAGCAGGCCGTGCGTCTTGCACGCTTCCATCAACTGCGTCGTGCGCTCGCGATCGGGTTCGATGCCACCCTCGTGGCAGAGCTCGATGGCCCACATCAGCCCGCGGCCGCGCAGCTCAGTGATCCACGGGGTGCGGTCGACGATCGGTTGTAGGGCGCCATGGAAACGGCCACCCATCGCCTTGGCGTTGCCCTGCAGGTCGTCAGCGAGCACCTGATCGAGTGTGGCAATTCCGGCGGCTGCCGACAGCGGGTTGCCACCGAAGGTCGAGAAGTGCAGCACGTCGATCGTGTTCATGATCTCGGCCCGTGCCACGATGCCGGCCAGGGTGATCCCGTTGCCGACGCCCTTGGCGAAGGTCAACATGTCCGGCACGACGTCATGTGCCTGGTAGCCCCAGAAGTGCTCGCCGGTGCGACCCCAGCCGGTCTGCACCTCGTCAGAGATGAACAGGATTCCGCGGTTCGACAACTCTTTCTGCATGGCTCCGAAGAACCCGTCGGGCGGTGTGGCGAACCCACCGACACCCTGAATTGGCTCGGCGATCAACCCGGCCACATCGCCGGCCGACGTCATGTCGAGGAGCTGCACGAGATCGTCGACGCACGCAGCCGTGAAGGCCTCATCGTCGAGATCCCGGAACGGCGAGCGCAGTCGGTAGCCGCCCTGCACAAAGGTCACCTGCAAGCCGCTGAGCGATGTCGAACTCCACGAAGCATGCGACGTGATCGCCTGCGTCGTGAACGATTTGCCGTGATAGCTGTTGCGCATCGCGAGAAACTGATTGCTCTTGCGGTAGCTCGTGGCCAGCAGTACCGCCGTGTCGTTTGCTTCGCTGCCCGATGCTGTAAAAAACACACGGGCGTCGGGGATGCCCGACTGGGCAGCGATCTTCTCGGCGAGCTCGATCATCGGTTCGCTGAGGTACAGGGTCGACGTGTGCATCACCTTGGCGGCTTGCTTTTGGACCGCGGCGGTGACGGCCGGGTTGTTGTGCCCGATCATCGTCGTCAGCACACCGCCGAAACAGTCGAGATAGCGATTGCCTTCGAGGTCCCAGACCCAGCTGCCTTCACCGCGGTCGATCGAGATCGGCTCGGCGTAATACGGCGAGACGAACGAGGGAAGCGATCGGCGGTACCGGGCGAGCAGTTCGGCGCTGGTGGTCATCCCCAAAGAGTACGACCCAGCGGCCCGGTCAGCTCGAAAAGACGAGCGAGTCGTCGGCGAATGCCTTGAACTCGAGTGCATTTCCTGACGGGTCGAGCAAAAACATCGTCGATTGTTCGCCGACCTCGCCGGCGAATCTGGTGTGCGGCTCGATCACGAACTCGGTGCCGGCAGCGACAAGGCGGTCGGCCAGTGCGTGCCATGCCTCCGGCGACAGCAGCACGCCGAAGTGCGGTACGGGGACGGAGTCGCCATCGACGTCGTTGGTGATTCGCTCGGTGGCGGTCTCTGACAGGTGTGCGACGAACTGGTGGCCGAAGAGGTCAAAGTCGACCCAGTGATCGGACGCGCGGCCCTCGGGGCAGCCGAGCAATTCGCCATAGAACGAACGGGCTGCGGCCAGATCGTGGACCGGCATGGCGAGATGGAAGCGGTGGAGTTCGGGCATCAGCTACTCACATTGGCAGGGCATAGGTGCCCTGTGCCGTCGCGGTGATCCTGTCGACGTTGTCGTCGGTCCACAGATGTACGGTGCCGACGACATTGCGTCGGCCCGCCTTCTCGAGTGTCGCCTTCGCCCAGAGCACGTTGCCCTGTGCGGGGCGGAGGTAGCGCATCGAGAGCTCAGAGGTCATCGCCATCGGCTCGATCCGGCCGATTGCTCCGAACACGAGATACCAGAGCGCTGCGTCGGCCAGCCCGAACTGTGTTGGGCCGGAGATGAATCCACCGGGGCGCAGGTTTTCGGGCTGGACGGCCGACTGGGCCAGCGCGTGTGTCGGGCTGATTTCCATGCATACGCGCCCGGTTCCGGGGAACTGTGCAGCGATCATGTCGTTGACCTCGATGGGCGTCGGGATACTCACGTCCAGGACCGTACCAACGGGAGAGATCGAGCTGCGGGGTGAACGTCGACGCCAGCATTCTCCTAAGTTTGGCCCCGTGACTGAATCGCTTGAACGTGTTGTTGTCGTCGGGGCCTCGTTGGCTGGTCTGCGTGCTGCAGAGACGCTGCGTCAGATGGGCTTCGCCGGGTCCGTGACGATCGTCGGGGCTGAGCTGCATCGACCGTATGACCGACCACCGCTGTCGAAGAAGTTGCTCTTGGGCGAATGGGAGCCCGAGCGGGTCCAACTGCGACAGCCCGACTCGTTCGGCGATCTTGACGTGGAGTGGAAGTTCGGCGTCGCCGCCTCACGACTCCGTGTGGCCGACAAGCAGATCGACCTGACCGACGGCAACTCGTTCGACTTCGACGGGCTGATTATCGCCACCGGGGCCACGCCGCGGCGCCTGCCTGAACAAGGCCGTCACCAACACGTCCACGTGTTGCGAACACTCGACGATGCGCTCGGCGTTCGGCAGCAGATCGCTGCAGGCGGCAAACGGGTCGTCGTGATTGGTGCCGGCTTCATTGGCCTCGAAGTTGCAGCGATCGCCCGACAGCTCGACAATGAGGTCGTCGTTCTCGAAGGTGGATCTGCCCCGCTGATTCGCGGTCTCGGTGCCGACATGGGCGCTGCCATCGCCGACATCCATCGAGCCCGCGGTATCGACGTGCGATGTGGCGTGACAGTCGACGGGCTGACCGAGATGGGTGTGCGCGTCGACGGCGAAGAACTTGCTGCCGATGTCGTGATCGTTGGCATCGGTGTCGTCCCGGCAACGCAGTGGCTCGACGACAGCGGCCTTGAGCTGCGCGACGGCATCGTCTGCGACCAGACACTCCGTGCAGCCCCAGGCATTTATGCCGCAGGCGACGTGGCGCGTTGGCCGAACCCACTGTTCGACGAGGAGATGCGCGTTGAGCACTGGACCAACGCCGCCGAACAGGGCGCGCTTGCGGCGAGCAACCTCCTCGCCGTTGCGGCTGGCGAGAACGCCGAGCCGTATGCACCCGTTCCATTTTTCTGGAGTGACCAGCTCGACCAGCGGATCCAATTTCTCGGTCGATCGGCGCCGGATGATGAGGTCGTTGTCGGTGCCGGTTCGGTCGCCGACGGCAAACTGCTCGCGCTCTACGGACGCAACGGCAAGCTCCACGGGGCCTTCGGCCTGAATGCCCCGCGCTGGGTGATGCCGATGCGCAAGTTACTGCTCGAACAGGCCAGTTTCGCCGACGCAGTGGCCCACGCAGCCACGCTTGAATGACGCTCAGCTCGATGGTCTGAGTGCTCCTGAGATTTGGTCCTCGTTGAGGAACAGTGCCTTGCCGATCGCGCGCAGGAGTTCGTCGTGTTCGGATCCGATCGTTTGCACGACCCCTTCGAACACAATCAGGCGGACCGGGCCGCTCGCCTCTTCGTTGAACAGGGTGATTGCTGCACGTAGCCCGTCGCTTGGCGCACTCGGCGGTGGGGTTTGCTTGGCAACCGATTCGGACTGGGCGCGGACGTCGTCGGCCAGCGCGATGGTCGTTGGGACCACGAGTTCGCCAACGTCACGAAGATGTCGCTGCTCGCCGCATCGTCGACAGCGCAGCATTGGTCGCGGCGCCTCGACCTCGCGGATCGACTTGCCAAACAACAGGCGATATCGGGAAATGTCGAACCGCTGATGCAGGCTCTCGAAGCGGCACTTTGGGCAGGTGCAGCGAAACGCTTCGCCCTCGCTGACCTTCTCGCCGATCCGCCAAATCGCTCGTGACTTCACGAGGTCGATGGTCTCTTGGTACTGCTTGTTGAACTGGTTGCCCAGCGAATCTCCCGCCGCCATGTCGCCATTCTGCCCCAGTCCCAGTCCCGTGCCCCCACCCCATCTCCCAAAATTGAGACCATCTGGCGGCGCAGGTGCAGAGTTCCGATCCCCATTTGGGCGCGCCGCCCCCCGCTTCCCGAAATGGAGACTGTTTCCCAGCGTTGGGGGTGAGGAATGGTCTCCATTTCGGGGAGCGGGGGGCGTGTGTGGCGGGTGTCGGAGGCGTATTCCCGAAATTGGTGTGAATCTTGAGTTGTTGCCACTCAGCATTGTTGTGCTTAGCGTGGCTACATGTCTACGACGACGACCACCCGCCTTCCCATTGCGCACCTTCCGTCCGCCGTTCTGCCCGGAGCGACCGTCACCCTGACCCTGTCCACCGATGAACTGCGCCGCGCCGTGCACGCTGCGACCGACAACTTCGGCGGCCGCCTGCTGCTGACGGGTGGCGACGAACACGACCTCGGCGCAATCGCCCGCGTTCCCAACGTCGGCAACCTGCCAACGGGCGAAGCAGCTGCCATCGTGCGCGTCGAAGGTCGCGCTCGAATCAGCGCCGTGCACTCCGAGTCGGGCAGCGCCTCGCTCGCTGACGCCGAGCTGCTGATCGACGGGCCGACAACGGCGAGCATCGATGCCGCCGCCCGTGAGCTGCGTGCCACGCTCCAACTGATTGCGGAAAAGCGCAACTCGCGTCGACTTCCTGAACTGCTCCGCACGGTGCAGGACCCGGGTGCGCTCGCCGACGCAGTTGCGCTCTGGGCGGAGTTTGCCGATGACGATCGCCTTGTTGTCTTGCGTGCCGTCGATGTCAGCGATCGCGTCAACGCCATCCACGCGTGGGCACGCAACCATCTCAACGAGTTGCAGGTCGCCGAGACGATTCGGAATGACGTCAGCGAAGGCATGGACAAGCAGCAACGCGACTATCTCTTGCGTCAACAGATGAACGCCATCCGCAAGGAACTCGGTGAGGGCGATGAGGACGTGAACGACGAGTACCGCACCAGGCTCGCCGACCTCGATGCGCCGGAATCGGTGAAGACGGCCATCACCAAGGAGCTCGACCGTTTCGATCGGATGAGCTCGCAGTCGCCCGAGCATTCGTGGATCCGGACGTGGCTCGATCGCATCTTCGAGATGCCGTGGGGTGAGCGCACCGACGACAACGTCGATCTCGTCGACGCTCAAGCTGTGCTCGACGCGGATCACTACGGCCTCGACGAGGTGAAGGACCGCATTATCGAGTTCCTCGCCACCCGCAAGCTGCGGCGCGATCGCGGCCTCGATGCTCGAATCGACGCCGACGGTGAGCGCACGGCGCGCGGCCAAGGCTCGGTCATTACTCTGGTCGGCCCTCCCGGCGTCGGCAAGACCAGCCTGGGTGAGTCGATTGCTCGTGCCATGGGCCGTGAGTTCGTCCGTGTCGCCCTCGGTGGGGTGCGCGACGAGTCGGAAATCCGCGGTCACCGGCGCACCTACGTTGGCTCGCAGCCCGGCCGTATCGTCCGTGCGCTGCAAGAAGCCAAGACGATGAACCCGGTCATTCTGCTCGACGAGGTCGACAAGATGGCCGCAGGCGGCTGGTCGGGCGATCCGACCGCGGCGCTGCTCGAAGTACTCGACCCGGCGCAGAACCACACGTTCCGCGACCACTACCTGGAAGTTGATCTCGACCTCTCCGAAGTCGTCTTCATCGCCACTGCCAACGTTGTCGACACCATTCCCGGCCCGCTACTCGATCGCATGGACATCGTGCGGCTCGACGGTTACACCGAGGCCGAGAAATCGTTCATTGCTCGCCGCTACCTCCTACCCCGACAGATCGAGCGGTCCGGTCTGCTGCCCGACGAAGTGGTCGTCGACGACCTCGTTATCAACGAGATCATCTCTGGATGGACCCGTGAAGCCGGCGTTCGCTCTCTTGAGCGCGAACTCGGACGGTTGGTCCGCAAGGTGACTTCGAAGGTCGCGACCGGCACGGAGACGCCGGTGAACATTGACGTCGACGGGCTGACTGACTGGATTGGTCGCCGCAAGGTGGATGACGAAGTCACTGCGCGCACCAACACCCCGGGCGTTGCGACTGGCCTCGCCGTCACTGGCGCCGGTGGCGACGTGCTCTTCATCGAGACCACGGCCTTCCCGACCGGGCCCGATAGCGAGCCGGGGCTCACGCTCACCGGCCAGCTCGGCGATGTGATGAAGGAGTCAGCACAGATAGCGCTCAACTACGTGCGATCTCATGCGGCCGAACTGGGCCTCGATCCCGATTCGATGCGCCAGCGGTTCCACGTCCATGTTCCCGCCGGTGCCATCCCGAAGGACGGTCCGTCCGCCGGGATCACCATGACCACTGCACTCGTGTCGCTGCTGTCTGGTCGAGCGGTGAAGCCGACGGTCGGGATGACTGGTGAGATCAACCTCCAGGGTCAAGTTCTCCCGATTGGCGGGCTGAAGCAGAAGGTGCTCGCTGCTCACCGGTTGGGCCTCACCGAGATCGTGCTGCCGAAGCGCAACGAGAAGGATCTCGAGGACGTGCCGGACAACATCAAGGCCGACATGACCTTCCACATCGCATCGACGTATGCCGACGTTGCAGCGGTGGCCTTCGAGCCAGTGGCCTGAGCGAACCGGTCACACTGAACCGGTCACACTGTGCCTGGCACAGTGTGACCTGGCACAGTGTGACCGTCAGCCGGGAATCTTGAAGACGCTCACCAGCGTGCAGCCGCTATCGGTGCGGAAGTCGTCGTGTGTCGTGCCAGCTTCGACGGCGTAGGCGTGGCCGACTTCCATCTGGACGCCTTGGGAGACCATTGAGCCTTCGAGGATGTAGCTGAACTCGGGCTCTTCGTGATGGTGGACCCCGCCGACATAGCCGGCGTCGAACTTGAAGGTGGCGATCATTCTGCCGTCTGCGGCGCCAAGCGACTTCATGGCAACGCCTTCACCCAGCACCTGCCAGTCCATTGCTTCGCCATCAGTGAAGGTCCAACCTGCAGGTGCGTTGCTCATCGGGCAACGGTAGCTCACCGTGTGCTGCGCGTGTCTGGCTGGCGTCCTGGCTGGCGTCCTGGCTGGCGTCCTGGTTGGGGGCCATGGCTGGGGGCCATGGCCGCGGGTCTGCTGGGCTCCCGTAAGCTCTCGCCCATGACCTCCTCGATGGTGTCAGGACCGACTTCGAATCTCTCGAATGTCTGGTTGAAGGTCACCGATCTCCAAGTCGTACGTGGCCTCGGTTGTCGCGTCTACGACGCGAACGACAACGCATATCTCGACTTCACCGCTGGCATTGCTGCGGCCTCGACGGGCCACTGCCACCCGAAGGTGGTGCAGGCCATTGCCGAACAGGCGCAGCGGTTCGTGCATGCGCAGGCAAACATTTACACCCACGATCTACTCGAGCCGGTTGCAGCCCGACTGGCCGAGCTGACGCCGAACTCGATCGACACATTCTTCTTCAGCAACTCGAGTGACGAGATCCTCGAGGCTGCGGTGAAGCTCGCCAAGCACGCCACCGGTCGCCGCAACATCATCACGTTCGACGGGGCATTCCACGGTCGCACGCTGCTGACGATGGCGATGTCGACGTCGCGGTCGATCGATCGCGAGGGGTATGGGCCCTTCCCGAGTGGCGTGTTCGTCGCCCCGTTCCCCGACCCGCACGCGTCCGATCAGGAAGCCGAGATCAGCCGCGCGTTGCGCGGCCTCGACCGGCTCTTCCAGACGCAGGTAGCAGCGCACGAAGTCGCGGCAATCATCATCGAACCCGTCATCGGCGAACGCGGGTATATCCCCACCCCGCGAGCGTTCATCGAAGGCCTCGACCAGCGCTGCCGAGAGAACGGGATCTTGTTCGTCGCCGACGAGACGCAGAGCGGTTTTGGTCGCACGGGCAAGATGTTCGCCATCGAAGAGCACGACATCGAACCGGACATCATCTGCATGTCGAAGGGGATTGCGTCTGGATTCCCGTTCGCCGCGCTCGGCACTCGTCGCGTCCATGACGACAAATGGACCCCCGGGAGCCATGGGGGTTCGTCCAATGGCACGCCGCTTGGCTGCGCGGCTGCCCTTGCAACGTTCGATGTGCTGACCGAACCCGGCTTCCTCGACAACGTGTCGGCACGCGGGACGCAGCTGACTGACTCGCTCCGAGACTTCCAGCAGCTGGATGATTCGATGCTCCATGTCCGGGGCCGCGGCCTCATGGTGGCGTGCGAGTTCGACTCGGCCGAACGTGCCGCAGCGATCGTCGGACACTGCCTGGCCGAGGGCAAAGTGATCCTGATGACTGCGGGCACCCGCAAGCGCACCATTCGCTGGATGCCGCCGCTTACCGTGACCTCTGACGAGATCCAAGAGGCGACCACGGCGTTCGCCGCTGCGATCCGCGCCACGGGCTGATCGAGCGTGGCACGCCTCGACAACGTCCGAGTTGGCGTCTGGCGCGGCATGCAGGCTCTCGTCGGTGAGATCGAACGGAATATCGACGACGAGCTCCGTGCCGAGTGGGACATTTCTCTCGGCTGGTTCGACGTCTTGGCTTCACTGCAGCGACTGGGTGGCCGGGCTCGCCCGCTCGACGTGTCGTCCGACATGCGTTTGCCGCCTTCGAGCGTCAGCCGTCGCCTCGATCGGCTCGAAGAAGAAGGCTGGATCGCGCGCCACAAATATGTCGATGCCAACGACCATCGGGCCGTCGACGTTGAGCTGACCAAGACCGGGCGCCGCCTGTGGCGCGAGATGTCGGTCACGTATCGCCGCTCGTTGCAGGCCTCGTTCGCTGTGCACCTCGACAACGCTGACATTGCCGACATGCAACGTGTGCTCGATCTGTTGGTCGACGCCGGTCAGGAAATCGACGACACGTCGCGTTCGGACCGAGCCAGCTGCTGATCGTTGTCGGACGGGGCGGGTTCTTTGCGCCGGGCGACAAATGAGCGAACGAACGTGTCAAGCCAGAGGCCAACCGCGAGCAGACCGATGGCCACGATGCCGTCCAGCCACCAGTGGTTGCCTGAGGCTGACACGACGATGATCGTGATGATCATGTGCAGCAGTAAGAACCATCGCCACCGGCTGGTGCTCACTGCAAAAATGCCGAGCGACACTACGGCGGCCCACCCAACATGGATCGAAGGCATCGCAGCGAATTGGTCAGAGACGCCGGTACCAACCGGGCCGTAGATCGACGGTCCGAATCGTTCTGACAGGTCTTCGTAGCCGAGGTCGGCGAGGAATCGTGGTGGGGCAACACGCCAGAACCGGATGACGAGACACATCCCGGTGAGAAAGACGAGACCGTTCCGCCAGTGCGCGAAGTGGGCGCGATGAAACACGAACAGCCAGACGAGAAAGGCGATGAGGGCGGGGACGTGCAGAACTGCGTAGTAGAGCGTGGTCGGCCAACCGAGCCAGTCGTGGCGCAAGATGAACTGCTGCAGCGACAGTTCGGTCGGCAAGTAGATCGCATCTTGGAAATCGACGATTGACCGGGCGCGCTCGATTGCGCCGTCGTCCTGGGCGAGCGGCAACCTCCGAGCGACGCGCCAGACGGCGTAGAGCGCCGAGATCAACGCGAACTCGACAGTCAGCTGCTCGGTGAACCCAGCAAGCTCATCAACGGACTTGCGTCGTCTGAGGACGAGCGCAACAATGCCGCTGAGGGCCGCCGCGATTGCTGCCTGTTCCCACGTCGGCCACTTCATTGTGGCCAATCGTGCCCAGTTCTGGCTGCGGGCACAACGTCGGGCGCGAGCGGAGTGGTGCTGCTGCGGCCGGTACCCTGAGTGCCATGCCGGCCTTCTCGACAGTCATCTGGGTGGGATTTGGGATTTTTTTTGGGTTCGTCCTGTGGAAGAGCGGTATCGCAATGCTGTATTCGATGACGCAGCTTCCACCCGAGCCATTGCCGACGGGCGAGATGCGAAAAGTGAGCCGAAAGTACCGCTGCGACAGCTGTGGTGTTGAGCTAAAAATGACGATGGCGCCTGACGAAGATCCACCTCCGCCGCGGCACTGCCTGGAAGATATGGCCGAAGTCGCCCCGCTCTACGACTGAGCATGTTTGGGTTCGGACCGAACCCCAGCACGCAATCCGTATCCACAGACCTGTGGATAAGAATGCATGGTTTCGCCCTCGGTCACACCAGTTTCCCACAGGGTGGAACTGGGCTCGGAACGGTGGTGAGTCAGTGCAGCGCTATTGCCACTTGGTGGCGGTGTACAGCCCGCCGAGGATGGCGATCAACCCAGCGAGGGTCGGCCAGTTGCTTTCGGTGAAGAACAAGTAACGCGCCATGATCAGCAAGCCGCCGCCGATGAGCAGCACAAGCATGATCACCGGAATCCAGTTTGGCGGGATCAACTGCTGGCGCTTTGGCTTTGGCGTGTACCGCGACGATGCAGCGACCTCATGGTCGGTATGCGTTGAGTTCGAACGCGGTGTGGGGCGGTCGCCGGGGCGGGAGCCCTTCTCTGTGACTCGTCCGCCACCAGTTTTTCGCTTCGGAGGTGCCATCGGGAGAAGAGCATAGAGGATGAACGGGCACCCCGAGAACAAGAACGCGAAACTGTCGCGTCAATCGCGCAATTCCTGATGTTGCATGTCAGGCGACTGTGCAGCGCGCCAGGAAGTTTCTGACCAGATTGTGGCCATGCTCGGTGAGAATCGACTCGGGGTGAAACTGCACACCTTCGATGTCGAGGCTGCGATGGCGGATCCCCATCACGACGCCATCTGCACTGCGCGCGGTGATCGCCAAGGTGTCGGGAATCGTGGCTGGATCGAGTGTGAGCGAGTGGTAACGGGTAGCGGTCAGCGGTGACGGGAGGCCCGCGAAGACGCCGATACCTTCGTGGTTGATCGGTGAGGTCTTGCCGTGCATGAGTTCGGGCGCACCAACAACTGATGCGCCGAAGACGTGACCGATTGCCTGGTGGCCGAGGCACACACCGAAGACCGGCGTAGCAGTGGCTGCGAACGCAGGAATTGCATCGCAAATGATGCCGCCGTCTTCTGGCCGCCCGGGGCCGGGCGAGAGTAACACGCCGTCGGGAGCGAGTGCGATTGCCTCGTCGACAGTGAGTTCGTCGTTGCGTACGACGATCGGCTCGGCACCCAACTCACCCAGGTATTGGACGAGGTTGTAGACGAAGCTGTCATAGCTGTCGATGACCAGGATGCGCGGCACGCAGCCAGTATGGCCCCCCGCTGTTCGAGTCCCCCGATCGATTTGATCGTGTCTCGAAAGTGGTGTGCGGCTACGGGGTTGTCGTGGTTGGCGCCGGGGTTGTCGTGGTTGGCGCCGGGGTGGTCGCTGGGGCGACGGTCGTGGCTGGTGGAACTGTTGTCTCCGGCGGCTGAGTGGTCGCCGGGAGTGTCGGCACGGTTTCGAGTGAGCGGCCGACGACGAGACTGATTTGAGTGCCGGGATCGGCCAGGCTGCCAGGCTCGAGGCTTTGCGACTGCACTCGCCCGTCGTCAGGGCTGCCGGCTGCCACATCGACGTATTCGACGGTGACGCTGAGGCCGCGACCCGTCAGTTCGTTGCGTGCCCGACCCTCGGTCTGGCCGACCACAGGAGGCACGGTGATCTGTTCAGGCCCATCCGACACGGTCAACGTGATGTTGCCACCGCGAGGAATGAGTTCGTTGGCGCCGGGCGACAATTCGATCACGGTGCCAGCGATGATCGTGGCGCTGGGTTGGCGAACAATTTCAACGACGAAGCCGTAGGGCTCACCCTGCAACACGTCGAGCGCAGCTTGTTCGGTTTGGCCGACGAGGAAGCCGGGGACCGACACGCCATCCGGTTGCCCGGCAACCACGAGGTCGACGACCGTTGCGGCGTTGGCCTGCGTCTGGGCAGGCGGGGTCATGCTGAGCACGGTGCCTTCACCGACCTGATCAGTCTGCTCGACAGTGATGGTGCCGATGCTGAATCCAGCCGCCTCGAGTGTGAGGCGGGCGTCTTCAAGCGAGATACCGACCACGTTCGGGATCGGGCCAACCTGCGGATCGGGATTGAAGAACACCACGACTTCCTGGCCTTCAATCATCGCAGTGCCAGCTGGCGGTTCAGTGCGGATCACGAAGTCGATGGCAAAGTCGCCGTTCTCTTCGGCCTGTGTTCGGAAGGCGAGGCGGAGCCCATCGAGTTCGGCCACGACGTCGGCTCTGGGTCGATTGGAGTAGTCGGCCAGCGTGACTTGCTGCGGCTCGACGGTGGTCTGTTCTTCGGTGTTCAACGACTGGAAGAGCAGAACGCCGCCGATGACGAGGGCGATCAGCGCGACGAATGCGGCTAAGGCGTACCAGCCGGTTCGGGATCCGTCGGAGTCGTAGTAGGCGGCGTCAGGCGAGGCGCCCGGTGGATAGCCAGCCTCGTACATGCCGGACTGCGCGACGCCGCCAGCTCGCGGCTGGACCGCAGGAATGCGGGGCGCAGTGATTGGGTTGATTGTGGTTGCACCGACTGCGGTGGTGATTGCGCCATCGGCGCCGGGCATCGGGACGCCCTGGGCTGAGGCTGCAGCCGACAGGGCGAGGACTGGCTCGTCGTTGCGGAAACGGCGGAGGTCGTCACGCAATGCGCCCGCACTCGGGTAGCGCAGCTTGGGATCTTTGGCGAGCAGCTTGGCGACGATCGCTTCAAACGCCCGCGGTACGTCGGCGACGAGTTGGACGAGCGGCTGCGGTGCGTCGTGCACCTGCTTGTAGGCGATGCTGACTGGGTTCTCACCGGTAAACGGTGGCCGGCCACTGACCATCTCGTACATGACGATGCCGAGCGAATACAGATCGCTGCGTGGGTCGGGCTGAGCGCCCTGAGCCTGCTCAGGGGAGAAGTACGTGGCCGTGCCCATCACCGAACCAACCTGTGTGAGGTTGGCCTCGGTTGGAGCGTTCATCGCACGAGCAATGCCAAAGTCGGCGACCTTCACCTGGCCGTTGGACCCGATCAAGATGTTGGCCGGCTTGATGTCGCGGTGGGCCACGCCGCCGTCGTGCGCGAAGCCGAGCGCTGCGGCCACCTCGCTGGCAATCTCAGCTGCCTGCTTGGCGGTGAGCTGCTTGTTTGCCTTCAAGATGTCGGCGAGGGTTCGACCCTGCACCTCTTCCATCGCAATGAAGTACGTGCCCTCGAACTTGCCCCAGTCGTACACGTTGACGATGTTTGGATGCGACAGGTTGGCTGCCGACTGCGCTTCTCGCCGGAACCGCTCGACGAAGTTTTCGTCGGTTGCGAACTGCGGGAAGAGCACCTTCATGGCGACCTGGCGATCGAGCAACAGGTCGCGCGCGGAGAAGACGTCGGCCATACCGCCGCGTCCGATCCGCTTGTGGACCTCGTATCGGTCGTTGATGACCGTTGCTTCGTCGTTGTTGCTCATGTCAGAGAGTCCGCCCGAAGGCGATTCGCCAGACTATCGAGGGACGGGGCAACACAGACTTCGCGCATCATGTGGCTCCTTGGCCGGTGAGGAGAAAGTCGAGCATGCCTTTGGCGATCGGGCCAGCCAGACGGCCGCCCGTGGCCGACACGTCTTGCGTGGACTGGACGTTGGTGAGTACGACTGAGATCGCGAATCGCGGATTTTCAGCGGGAGCGAACGCAATGATCCACGCATGGGAGAGGTCGGGGTTGCTCTCGATACCGAGTTCGGCGGTGCCCGTTTTCGCTGCTGCTTGGATGCCGCCATTGAGGGTCATGCAGCAGCTGGCCGTGCCCGACTGGACCACGCCGATCATGAACTCGGTTTCGAGCGCCGCCGTCGCGGGTGAGATCGGGGTTTTCCACACGCTCGGGGAGGTGCGGTCGAGTTGCCGGCCGGCCCGGTCGAACGTGGCATCGACGACGTACGGGGTCATCATCTGGCCGCCGTTTGCCACCGCACCGGCGACCATTGCCATGTGCAGCGGCACCATCTGATCTTCGCTCTGCCCGAAGCCACGGATCGCAAGGAGCGGCAGGGTCTGGGCGAGGTTCTCTGTGTTGCCGATGGTTGAGGTTGCAGCCCGTGGCAAGTCGATCGGAAGCTGTTCTCCGATGCCCCAGTTCTGGGTGCCGGCGATGAATCGGTCGACGCCCAGTTCGATCGCGGTCTTGGCGAACGGGATGTTGCAGCTCTTTCGGAACACTTCGGCCATGTCTCCGCCGCATTCGCTGCCGTTGTAGTTGTTGATTGGATCGTTGGTCTGTGGCGGCACGTACTGCCGCTCACGTGGAAAGTTTGTCTCACGGGTGAGTACGCCGGCTTCGAGACCGATGCCGGTCGTGATCACCTTGAAGGTCGATCCGGGCATGTAGCGCTCTTGGTAGGCGTTGGCCAGCAGCGGGTTTCCGTCGGCGTTCTGGAGCGCGGTGATCGCGTCTTGGGCCTCCTCAAATGGCACACCGACGAAATCGTTGGGGTCATAGGAGGGATTCGAGTACATGGCGATGACGGCACCGGTGTTTGGATCGATGACGCTGACCGACCCCTCGCGAGAACCGAGGGCAAACTTTGCAGCGAGCTGGGCGTCATGGCGAAGCGTGAGCTGCACGGTGCCCGAGTTGTCGACGGCGCCTTCGAGGAGGTTGCCGAGACCGCGTACTTGCTGCGCTGCGGTCGAGCCGACCAGCACGTCGCCGAACTGTCGCTCGACTTGGGTCGACCCGAAGTCTTTCGTGAAATAGCCGGTGACGTTCGACATCACATCGCCGGTCGGGTAATCGCGCACGAAGTCGAGATTCTCGTTGGTGGTGTCCGGAAGGGACCGTGCAACGACCACGCCGTCGGCCGAAATGATGTTGCCGCGCGGTCGGTTGAACTCGCGCAGAACCTGCCGCGTGTTGTCGAACTTCGCGTCGAGCTCTTCCTTCTGGCCAACCTGCCAGTAGTTGAGTGCGACGAACAGGACGACGTAGCAGACCATGAGGCCGACAGCGAGCTGGCGGATCTTCTGATTCACGACTGCTCTCCGCTCGGTGTTACTTCGTGTGACTGCTCACGTGCGATGTCTTCATTGCTGCGCCCGCGCTGGGGCTGAGCATCACGGGAGAGCCCCAGTCGCAGTTGCCAGTCTCGGAGGCGGGCGCGCCAGCCCGTCGGCTTGGCGTTACTCACGACACGGCCTTGACGAAGTCGGCGGGGGTCTCGCCGCGTTTGATCGCCCTACGGATTCGACGCGACAGCCTCCACCCCTTCCAGCGCTCGCCAGTGGTTGGGTCGTCTGGCAGTTCGCCCAGGCGGCGCGCCGCGGAGTCGCTGACTCGGATCAGGAGTGCGAGGAGGATGTAGTTCGAGAGGAGCGACGAGCCGCCATAGCTGACAAACGGGAGGGTGATACCGGTGAGCGGGATCACTTTGAGGACGCCGCCAATGATGATGAATGCCTGGACGCCGACGATCGTCGTGAGGCCGGTGGCGAGCAACTTTTCAAACGTGCGATCGGTGCGCAATGCAGTGCGCAGCCCGGCACCCACGATGAGGACGTACGACATCAGGATCGCCGTCGCGCCAATGAGCCCAAACTCTTCACCGATCGAGGCGAAGATGAAGTCGTTTTGGGCTTCGGGGACTTGGCCGGGGTTGCCGCGGCCGAGGCCTGTGCCGAGCAGACCACCGTCGGCAAGGCCGTACAGCGCCTGGATGGTCTGGTAGCCCCCACCGAGCGGGTCGTCCCATGGGTTGATCCAGTTGCTGACGCGAGTCTGGACGTGCGTGAAGTTCGACCACGAGAACCAGGCCGCTGCGCCGAACAGAATCGCGCCGACGAAGAGGTAGCCGGCGTTCTCGGTGGCGACCCACATCATCACGACGAACAGTGTGAAGAAGAGGAGCGATGAGCCGAGGTCGCGCTCGCCGACCATGACGACGACGGCGAATCCCCATGCCACGATGATCGGCAGGATGTAGCGCGGCTCGGGGAGGTAGAACGGGCCAACCTTCCAGGTCTTCGCAGCGATCAACTCGCGTCGCTCGGCGAGGTAGGCGGCGAAGAAGATGGCGAGCGCGATCTTGGCGAACTCACCGGGCTGGAAGTTGATTGGGCCGATGCTCACCCAGATGCGTGCGCCGTTGAATGTCTGGCCGACGCCTGGCACCATTGGGAGCAGCAGCAGGAACGCACCGGCGAAAAAGAACAGCCATTTTTTGTTGGCCAGGTCGGTCGTGCGTTGGACGAACAGCAGGGTGCCGACGAAGATCCCGATGGCCATCAGGCTCCATGTGGCTTGGAGGCCGGCGAGGCGGTCATCGAGGCGCGTGATCATCACGAAGCCAATGCCGTGAAGGAGTGCGGCGAGGGGGAGGAGCGTGCCGTCGGCGCCGCGTGCAACCAGACGCACGACGATGTGTGCGCAGACCAGCAGGCCGAGCAGGATGCCGACGAACACGACGATCCCCGGCGGAATTTCAGCGTTCGTACCGAGTGCGGCGACGGCGTAGGCGACAGCGGTGATCAATCCCGCCATGACGATCAGCGTCAGTTCGGTATTGCGTCGCCGTGCGGCGATGGGCGAGCGCCTTCGATGGCTGGGTTGATCGTCGATCAG
This sequence comes from Ilumatobacter sp., assembly GCF_041688325.1. Classification (GTDB taxonomy): domain Bacteria; phylum Actinomycetota; class Acidimicrobiia; order Acidimicrobiales; family Ilumatobacteraceae; genus Ilumatobacter_A. The sequence goes on along the minus strand of NZ_JBDNIJ010000323.1, from coordinate 2,964 downwards.
TCCGTCAGCCATCGCAATCAGGGCACCGTTGTGGTCGCGGCTGCCGTGGTGGTGCGAGGTGCAGTTGTCGAAGGTGTATTTGTCGCCACGGTGGAGGTGACGGCGCTCGTCGGCGCAACAACTTTGACCGTCGTGGGTGGCACGGTTTTCGTCGTTGTCGTCGTTGTCGTCGTTGTCGTCGAGGTCGGCGGGATTGTCGTGATGAACTCGACTGCGTCGACACGCGTGCTGAAGCGAGGGCGGGCCTCGATTGCCTTGATGGTGTCGTCGTCGAGAATGCCGCGGGCTGGGCCCCCCGAGTCGATCGTTGGGTCGAACCACAGCACGCCGCCGGTCTGGCCCTTGTAAATGGTGGCGACGTCATCGTTGTTGAACTCGATGTAGTAGCCGCGGCGCGCCCAGGAAGCGAAGACCGCGAAACCGATCACGATCGCTGCAGCGAGCACCATTGCGAGAATGAACCGCTTCGGGCCGCGGTCGGGCTTCTTCTTGCCTTCGACAGGTTCGCCGGTAGCGGCCTCAAGCGCATTCGTGTCGCTGTCGGCGTCGATCGAGAGGCTGCCTGCCGGTGTCGGATCGACGTCATCGGCCCACAGGGGAACGACGTCGATCTCCAACGTCGGGTCTGGCGGGTCGTCGCCTTCGAGGACGTCGACGACAATCACGGTGATGTTGTCGCGGCCACCGGCTTCGTTGGCTTGGGCAACCAGACGCTCGGCCGCCTCTTGTGGGTCCTTCAGGGTGGTGATCGTCTCGAGGATGTCGGGGTCGGCCACTTCGTCGACAAGGCCGTCGCTACAGAGCAGGAACCGGTCGCCCCGAATCAGGGGCAGCGTCCACCAGTCGACCTTGACGTCGGGCTCGATACCGAGTGCACGGGTGATGATGTTGCGGCGCGGGTGGGTGCGGGCCTCGTCTTCGGAGATGTGGCCTGTCGACACCAACTCCTGCACGTAGCTGTGATCAACCGTGACGCGCCGCAGGCGGCCGTGGCGTAGTAGGTAAGTGCGTGAGTCGCCGACGTTGGCGAGCACGAGAGCCTCCGAGGGCTGGGCTGCCCTGATCGGCGTCATTTTTCCGTCGTCGTTGACATCGAGGTTTGGTGCGCCGCGTCCGGCGAGTTTGTCGCCGATGACCGCAATTGCAGTGACCGTGGTGCCCATGCCGGCCTGGCCAGGGTTTGCGATCGCCGCACGGAAAATGTCGCCGTTCGCATTCGAGATCGAGTCGACCACGGTGCTGGCTTCGGGGAGGCCGTCGACGTCGAGGTCGGCACGGATTCGCTCGACGGCGATCTGGCTCGCGACCTCTCCGGCTTCGTGGCCACCCATGCCATCGGCGACAACAAACACACCGTCGACTGCGACGAGATTGTCTTCGTTCTGCGCTCGGATCTGGCCAACGTGTGTGGCTGATCCCCAGTTGAGTGAAGCCACTATTGGGCCTCAATGACGGTGGTGCCGACCTGGATGCGGTCGCCAGTATGGAGGAGCTTGGCGCCCACGATCTTGTTGCCATTGTGGAACGTGCCGTTGGTCGACCCAAGGTCTTCGAGCATTGGCTGGCCTTCGTAGTCGTAGATGCGAAAGTGCAGTTGGGAGACGAACGAGTCGTCATCGATCGTGAACGAGCAGCTCGGATCGCGGCCGAGCGTGATCTCGCCGGCCATCGCCACCGTGGTGCCACGCCGCGCTCGCGGTTCGAGGATCACCAGGCGGCCGACGCGGCTGGAGCGGCCCGAGCGGCCCTTCTGCGCCTTGCGCGACTGTTGGGCTGGCCGCTGTTGTGCCTGTCGTTGTTTCCCCGTCGGTGCGCTGTCTCGACGCTGCTGTGGTGGCCCGGCCTGAATGGCATGTTGCTTCGGTGTGCGGACTTCGCTCCATACGGCCCAGAGCACGCGAGCAAAGAAGAGGTAGAGCAGCCCGAGGAGGGCGAACTTCAAAATGTTGAGGATTTGGTCGGTCATCGCTGCCGCTGCGTTCCCTGAGCGAGCACCGGAACGCTCGCGCTCAAGATGCCTCGAAGCGGACGTGCGTCGAGCCGAAGCTGACGATGTCGCCGTCGTTGAGTCGCTGTTCGCCCACGATGCGTATGCCGTTGATCATCGTGCCGTTGGTCGACCCGAGGTCGACGGCGATGTACGCCTTCGTGCCGGTGCGGATCTCGGCGTGGTTACGGCTGACGTTTGTGTCGTTGATCGAGATCGTGCATTCGGGCAACCGGCCGACAGTGGTGGCGTTTTCGCCGAGGGTGACACGTTTGCCGGATGGTAGGACGAGTGAGCCGGCGCCGAGGCCGCCGGCGGCCTGCTTGAGCTGAGCGACGACGCCGAATCGGCCGGTCTTCAAGTTGTTGTCGACCATCAACCTGACAATGACCGGGCCCATGAAGTGGTAGCTCTCCTCGCGGGCGTACTCGCGTGCGGCTTCGGCGAGTTCGGTAATGAGGGCGTCTTCGATGTCGTTGAAACCGTTGTGATCGGTGGCGCTCAGCAGGACGGTGAAGTCGTTGGGGACGATGCGACGGCCCTTGACATCGACGTTGCGATTGTCGTCCATCTCGCGTACGAGGCGGCGGCCGAGTTCGATTGGACGGATGGATCCGCGGGTACGACGAGTGAACACACCCTCGACCATACGCTCCAGGCGCCTCTCCATTGACTGCAATCCCATGAGGGTTGCGAGGATACTTCGCTCGCGCCCCGCTCGGCTGTCGCAAGTGTCCCATTCCCCTGTTGCATTCCTGTGTCCTTTCGTGTGTCCTTTCGTGTGTCCTTTCGTGTGTCCCTTCGTGAATCCCTTCGCGAAGGGTTCAAAAGCGGACATTGCGCGTGGAGATCCTGGACGCGCCCGGTTATCGTTCAGCCTCCACTTGCGCGAGTGGCGGAATGGCAGACGCGCCAGCTTCAGGTGCTGGTGTCCGTAAGGGCGTGGGGGTTCAAGTCCCCCCTCGCGCACAAGAAAT
>NZ_JBDNIJ010000055.1:0-12904 GCF_041688325.1 Ilumatobacter sp. | reverse complement strand
CTAGTCCGGCCGAACCTGCGCCGACCGGCAAGGCAATACTCACAGTCCGATAACGCGCGGAGGATCACCCGCGTCAGAGCGTCCCCGAAGCGCCTGATTGATGATGGACAGATCGTGATTTCGGGCCAGAAAATTATCGAGTGGGCACGCGCGCGTCGGGTGCCGCAAGTAGTCCTCTGAGGATCTTGTTGCCGAGGTATGCGGATCCGGGGTCCACGGGAGTTGAACTCATGTGACGGATCATCAGGACATGACCAGATCGCTTGAGCCGGTGCCGCTCACTGTGCCGGAGGACTTTCGAGCGCTCTCTGAGCGTGACCGCGCCGTTCAGGTTCGGCGCGTCTTTCTACTGCCTGGTTCCAACGAGCAGGCAAACGACGCCGGGGACGACACGGTTGAAGAGTCGTTCGGCAGTGCCCACGACACGAACAGCATCGAGATCAGCGAGACCGGCAACAACGACCTCTGCGTCTTCGTCACTGGCATCATTCCGAACAACGAAGCGACCGTTCGATTGGTGCTCTCCGACAGCACCACGATCGGCTCAATTTCCCCCTGACGAACCATCGATCGACCTCACGAGCGGTCTCCAGAACGCCAGTTGCGATTGCTCGGCGACTCGTTGCTATGCGCCACTTCGACCGATCCGACGTGCCGATCTCGAACGGGTATCTGGTTCATTGACAGCTGTTGTTCTGAGCGGTGTTGACAACAGTTGTAGGGCGAGCAGACTGGATTCATGAGCCGGAACACGATGAGCTTCGCCCTCCCTGAGAACATGCGCGACTACATCGACGCACGCGTCAGCGCCGGCAACTACGGCAACACAAGTGAGTATCTGCGTGAGCTGATTCGTCGTGACCAGCAAGAGCAGGCAGCCCAACGGCTCCGCGATCTCATTGCCGACGGGCTCGCATCGGGCGTGGGCCGCGAAGCAACCGACGATGTCATTGCCGAGCTACGCGAGCGGGCACTCGGCCCTGAAGCGTGACGCGCCCGATTCTTCGCCCGCAAGCCGAAGTCGATCTCATCGAACGAGTCCACTACTACCGAAATGAGGGCGGCTTCGACCTCGGCGAACGATTCTTCGATGCAGCGATCACTGCGCTGGATGCGATCAGACGAATGCCCGGCGCCGGATCGGCGCGGGTTGGTGAGTTGTTCGGCATCGATGGGCTGCGCGTCCTCGCTGTCCTTCGCGAACGCTTTCAGATGATCGAATGATCTCCAGTACTGGACCCACGATCCAAGACCCAGCTGTTGGTAGCCCGGGAGACCCTTGTCCGGATTCGCCACGAGGTAGTCGAGCATGTGCTTCATACCTTTGTTGCCACCGAGATCTCGAAGACTGCGTATGAGTCGGAGCGGGTTGAGCCTTGCGCCGATAATGAACACAACGAAATCCCCATCGATCTCCGCCGTGCCTCTTCCGATGTTCGAGATCCGCGAAGATGTGCGCTTCTACGAAGGCGGCAACGACCGAGTGACCAGCGCGATATCGCTCAGATCCGCCCAGGTCCAGATGCCGCCATCGAGCGGACCCTGCCGCTGATGGGTGTGCTCCGTTGTGCGTCGACGTCATTGCGTTGGTTGGGTTTGGGATGCGAAATGAGGCCTGAGATCGTCGGGGATGGCCATTCGCTTCGACAGTGGGGTTCTGGCTCGTCCGTCGTTTCCGGTTGGGACGCGGCCGGTGAGCGATGCGGGCCCGGCGAGTAGCGCTCGGAGGGCCTGGCCGGCGACTTCTTTGGCGTCGTTTTCGATGATGCCACGCCGGAGCATTGCGATGTGACTGCCGATGTGAATGATTCCATCAGGCTGGGCAAGGACGTGGGCTCGTTCGAGGTGGCGCCACCCTTCAGCGACGTGGCCGCCGGCGAAGTGGCGACGGGCATCGTCTCTCGCAGTCCGGTACGCACCGCGCCGATTGGTTGCGGTCACGTTCACGAACAGCATTCGTCGGCTGACTCCGACAGGAGCGCTGCAGGTGGCGCACAGCACACGTCACCGCGCAGCGCGTTGCGTCCCTCGCGCACGGCCAGGACGGCAATGAACAGTCCGGCGACGGGATCTGTCCAGCTCCAACCCAAGGTCGAGTTGATCACCAAACCGGCGAGCAGAACAGCGGACAGGTAGCTGCACAACAGGAGTTGTTTGGAATCGGCCACCACGCTGGCTGAACCCAGTTCCTCACCGGTGCGCCGCTCCGCCATCGAGGCAATCGGCATGACGACCAGGCTGAGGGCGGCGATCCCGATTCCCAGTGAGCTGTGTGCCGCCTCGCGGTTTCCTATGAGAGACAGCGCTGCATCGACGCTGACGTAGGTGGCGAGCGCAAAGAACGAGTAGGCCACGATGCGCAGCGCCCGATGTTCGCGATCGCTCGGCGTGTGGTGGGAGTACTGCCACGTAATTGCGATGGCGGAGGTCACCTCGACGATGGAGCCGAGGCCGAAGCCCACGAGTGCAGTCGACGACGCGAGGGCTCCGGCGGTAATCGCGGTCGCTGCTTCGACGACGTTGTAGACGATCACAGCGCCGACAATCAGCCTGACCCGGCGTTGCAGGACCCTTGTTCGGTCGCCAGCGAGGACGTCAACGACGTCAGCGCTCACAATCTGTCTCCACGATCACTTCGAGGAGGCTGCGTATCGCGTGAGCGAGGTTCGCGTCGGCAATGTCGTAGCGGATCTGGCGCCCCTCAGCGGTGGCGCTCACGAGCCCGCATCCCCGCAGACACGCGAGATGATTGCTCATGTTCGATCGGGTCAAGCCGAGCGTTGCCGCCAATTTGGCCGGGTAGGCCGGGCCGTCGAGGAGTGTCACGAGGATGTTGCACCGCCCTGGGTCGGCGAGCGCTCGGCCGAGCCGATGCAGCGCCTCATGGCGATCGGTAAGAGTCAGCACACAGTGAACTATACATTACTGGCTGAACATAGCCTCGCGACTTCGACGTCCGTCGCACCACGCGCACAATCGGCATCACCCCTCCGACGGATTCCGTTCCGACGCGCGCGTCACCCACGCGAGAGGGTGTGTCGCCCGTCGATACCAGTCCTGAACCACCGGACGTTCGCGCCCATATCAGCACGTATCGAAGGCGTTGCGACCCCATCATCATCCGGCAATACTCACGGTCCCATAACGCGCTGAGGAGCACCCCCCGCAATCGCGTCCCCGAAGTGTCGCAGAGGCACCCAAACGTTGCCACAACCGAGCACAGCTAGATCAGGGCAAGCCCGGCCACTGCGATCAGCGCGGCGTTGCGAGCGAGGTGACCAGGGCCGAGCGGTTTCGCCGACCACGCCCCGAAGCAAGCACACGGCGGACGCTTTCCTTCGCTGAGCCGAACCACCAGCAGCGCGGTGAACACGACCAGAATGCCGAGCGCAGCAAGCGCCGCCGGCCGTCTCGCAACCTGCACGACGAGGGCCGCCCCGACAACGATCTCGACCCACGGAACAAACGGGATCAACCAGCGCGGCGCACCCAGGCCAGCAGCTTGGACCGGCCAGTCTGGGCCTGCAGCGATCTTTGAACCGCCGGCAACGAGGAAGACGATGCCCAGAACGATCGAGGCAATCGTGCCGATCACGTCAACCGCCGACGCGGATGGTCTGTCCTTCGCGTGCAGCGAAGACTTCGACGCCCAACTCGCGGCCGCACCGCTGAGCATCAGCAGTCAGCACATCCATCATTGCGTCGTCGTGCGTCGGGTCGTGGTGGAACAGTGCGAGTTGTTTTGCCCCGGCATGGGCAGCAACCCAGACCGCGTACTCGATCGTGCAGTGGCCCCAGTTGGACTTGCGAGCAAACTCGCTCGGCGTGTACTGCGCGTCGTGGATAAGTAAGTCGACGCCCCGACACAGTTCAAGCGCACCGTCGTCAATTCCAAGCGATCCGTCGACGGGCATCTGATGGTCACTGAGATACGCAACCGATGCACCACGGGCAGTCACTCGGTATCCGAGCGTGTTGCCGACATGCGGAATCGAGCGGGCCACGACCTCGACGGGCACTGCGTCGGTGCCAATCAAGAACTCGTTCTGCCAGCATTCGATGAAGTCGATCAAGCCCGGCAGCATCTCCAAATGCACAGGGAAAATCGGCGGTTTAATCGTGTCGGCAAACACCGATTGCAATGTCAGATCGCCCTCTTGGGCCGGGCCATATACCGTCAGGTGTGAGCCGTCTTGCAGCAGCGGTGTGAAGAACGGCAAGCCTTGGATGTGGTCCCAATGGGGATGGCTCAGCAAGACGGTCGCCCGGAGTGCAACGTCGGCGGGGAGCGACTGGCCAAAGTAGCGAAGCCCCGTTCCGAGGTCGAACACCACCGGATCGACTCCCTCGATGTTGAGCGACACACATGACGTGTTACCGCCGTACTTGACGACATTCGGGCTGTGGCATGGTGTCGAACCACGGACACCATGAAACGTCACGTCAAACCCGTCGCCGTCCCCAGATGGCGCAGTATGAAAATCCAGCGAATCCCCGATGAACAAATAGTAGGGGTTCGTGCGCTTGCGCCGTAAATGGCGCGGGGTGACGTTCGTAACAGCAGCCTCCGCTACGTTCGACGGCATGTCGGAATCATTCACCTCTGTCTCGCTCGGCACCGTCGAGTTGGCCTGCCTGACGTCATCGTCGATCGACGATCACACACGTCCGCTCGTTGTCTGCGCGCACGGCTTCCCGGACTCGGCAAATTCGTGGAGGCACCTCATGCCAGTCCTCGACGACGCCGGTTTCCGCGTCGTGGCACCGTTCCTTCGCGGCTACGCGCCCAGCGGACTCGCAACGAATGGCGCATACCAAACCGGTGCATCGTCAGCCGACATGAATGCGCTCCACGAACACTTTGGCGGTGACGGGCGCGCTGTCATCGTCGGCCACGACTGGGGTGCGCCGATCGCCTACGGCGCAGCGTCATCGGCACCGGAGCGCTGGAGTCGTGTCGTTGCCATGGCCGTCCCGCCCGGTGGATCGATGGGATTGGCATTCGTCACGAACACGGAACAGTTGAAAAAGAGTTGGTACATGTTCTTCTTTCAACATGGTCTGGCCGACATGGTCGTCCCGGCCGACGATTTCGCTTTCATCGACATGATCTGGCGCGACTGGTCACCGGGATACGACGCCACCGCCGACCTGCCCGCCATCAAAGACGCGATGCGCGAGCCCGAGCACCTCGCCGCTGCACTGGGCTACTACCGCGCCGCACTCGGTGACGGATATCGAGACCCCGCGCTCGACGACATGCAAGCCGCCACGCAAGCTGTGCCCACTCAGCCAACGCTGTACCTGCACGGAGCGAACGACGGGTGCATCGGTCAGGAAGTCGCTGAGTCGGCTCGTCTGATGGTCGACGATCACGTCAAAATCGAGATCATCCCCGATGTCGGCCACTTTTTGCACCTCGAAACACCCGACGCCATCAACCAACGGATCTTGGAGTTTCTCTCATGACCATTCCAGTCAACAACGCGGTTCCAGTCAACAAAGCGGTCGACGCCCCCACACTTCCTGACGGCTTCGTCGTCGTGGTCAAACAGGAATGTGAAACCTGCCAGACCGTCGTCCCGGCGCTTGCACAGCTCGCCGAACACGTGCGCCTCACCGTCTACACCCAGGATGAACCGGGCTTCCCCGAGTCGCCAGCTGCGATCGACGACACGTCCTTGGCCGTGAGCTGGCACCACGAGATCGAGACGGTCCCAACGTTGATCAAGGTCGAAAACGGTGTCGAGGTCGACCGGACCATCGGTTGGTCGCGCACCGCATGGGAATCACTGACCGGAGTCGGCTCGCTCGCGCCCGATCTGCCCGCGATGCGTCCCGGATGCGGCTCGATGAGCGTCGACCCCGACATCGTCGACGCATTGCGAGTGCGCTTCGGAGGTTCGGTCCTCGCGGCTCGACGAGTCGAGGTCGCTGCGGCTGAAGACCCAATGGAGATGATGTTCAACCGCGGTTGGACCGATGGCCTCCCGGTGGTCCCGCCCACCGAAGAACGGGTGATGGCAATGCTCAGCGGCACCAGCCGAACACCATCAGACATCGTGGCGACGGTGCCGCCCGACCTCGTCGACATCACCGTCGAGAAGGTGGCGATCGCTGCGGTGATGGCTGGCTGCAAGCCCGAGTATCTGCCGTGGGTCCTGACCGCCGTCGAAGCAGCGTGCACCGACGACTTCAACATGCACGGACTGCTCGCCACCACCATGCCGGTTGGACCGGTCATCGTGTGCAGTGGTCCGGGCACACGTGCGATCGGGATGAACTCAGGCGGAAATGCCCTCGGCCAGGGCAACCGCGCCAACCTCACCATTGGTCGAGCGCTGCAGCTGGTGATCCGCAACTTCGGTGGCGGCCGCCCCGGTGAAGTCGACCGTGCCGCGCACGGCAGCCCAGCCAAGATCTCGTTCTGCTTTGCCGAAGCCGACGACACCTCGCCGTACGGTCGACTCGCCGGCGAGCACGGCCTCGACGACGGTGTCGACGGACTCACGGTTTTCGCCGGCGAGGGGCCGCACTGCATGGTCGACCAGTTGTCTCGTGAACCCGAGTCGCTCGCCAAGTCGTTCGCACTCAAACTCCAGGGTGTCAACCATCCCAAGCTGATTATGATGTTCGACGTCATCGTCGTGATGGGCCCAGAGCACGCCCGCGTGTTCGCCGACGCTGGTTGGGACCGCGAGCGCATCGTGGCCGAGATCAGCAGCCATCTCAATCGATCGGGCGCCGAGTTGGTGCGTGGCGCCGACGGAATCGCCGAGGGCGTCCCCGAAGCGTTTGCATCGGCCGAGTCGCTGCCGAAGTTCCGACCTGGCGGCCTGATGCTCACCTATGCAGGCGGCGGCGCCGGCCTGTTCAGCCAGATCATCGGCGGATGGGTCAACGGCGACAAGGGCTCCAAGCCGGTCACACGACCCGTCGTGTACTAAACAAGACCTATGAGCACGTCCAACCCGACAATCTTGGATCCCACCAGCGAGCGAACGCTCGTTGAACGCGAACGCCTGGCACGCCCAGCGTCACTCAACGGCCTGACCGTCGGGCTGCTCGACATCTCCAAGCCGCGTGGCGACATCTTCCTCGACCGCATCGAGGAGCGACTGGTCGGCATCGGTGCCAACGTCAAGCGCTACATGAAACCAACCTTCGCCAAGCCGGCACCTGTCGACCTGCGCCACAAGATCGCCACCGAATGCCAGGTGGTCATCGAAGCCTTGGCGGATTGAGGTAGTTGCACGTCGTGCAGTGTGCACGACATCAACGATCTCGAACTGCGTGGCATCCCCTCGATGTTCATCGCCTCCGACCAGTTCGTCGATGCTGCCAAGGCGCAATCGACGGCACTCGGCTTTCCTGCTGTGTCGCGTGTGTTCACGCCACATCCCATCCAGGATCGCACCGACGACGAGATACTCACGTACGCCGACGTGGCCTTCGACCAGATTCTTGACGCACTGACACTCTGACGAAGCCGGCCTGATCGAGCCAGTCAACCTGACGAGTTGCTGTGGGGTCGAGGCCAGCCGCAACGGGAGCGCGGCCCCGCCTCTACTGCAGTTCTGTGATCGCGGCTGACGTGGCGAGCACGCGGCGGGCATTGTCGACATGCAGGTTTTCGATCATGCGACCGTCCACCGTGACCACGCCCTTGCCCGTTGCGACTGCTTCGTCGAACGCGGCGATGACACGCTCGGCGTGCTCGACCTCGTCGGCGCTCGGCGCCCACACATCGTTCGCCGGATCGACCTGGCTTGGATGGATCAACGTCTTGCCATCAAAGCCCATCTCCATGCCCTGCTGACACTCCGCCGCGAAGCCGTCAGGGTTCTTCACGTCGTTGTACACACCATCAAGGATGACCTTGCCGGCCTCGCGAGCAGCGAGCAGTGCCGTGGCGAGGTGCGCGACGAGCGGATGGCGGCCGGCCACGATTGGCGAGCGCAGTTCCTTGGCGAGGTCGTTGGTGCCCATCACGAGCACGGCCACTCGCGGATGCGCAGCGATCGAACGGACGTTGAACATGGCGGTCGGCGTCTCAATCATCGCCCAGATCATCGTGTCGGCAGAAGCGCCAGCAGCGTCGAGTTGGCCCGACACGGCATCGACCTGCTCGACGGTGTCAACCTTTGGGATCACGACAGCTGACGGGGAGGCTGCACCCGCTGCGGCGATGTCGTCGGCGCCCCACTCGGTGTCGAGGCCGTTGCAACGGATGGTCAGTTCGCGGTTGCCGTACTCACCCGACTGCACAGCAGCAACGGCATTGGCGCGGGCCTCAGGCTTGGCGTCGGGAGCCACCGCGTCTTCGAGGTCGAAAATGATCGCATCAGCAGCGATCGTCTTGGCCTTCTCGAGGGCCCGCTCGTTAGCTGCGGGCATGTAGAGCACCGAGCGGCGGGGGCGGAGCTGGGCTGTTGGGTCGATGGTCATGGGAGTGATCTTTCTCAGAAGCCGTAGCTGGCGGCGAGGTCGGGGTCGCTGGCCGAAAGCGCCTTGGCGAGTTCGACCACAACGTGGCATTGCTTGACCGAGGCGTCGTCTTCCATCTTGCCGTCGAGCATCAGTGCGCCGGTTCCGTCACCCATGGCTTCAATCACGCGTTGCGCGTGTGCAACATCGGCCGGGGCCGGGCTGAACACCTTCTTGGCGACGTCGATCTGGACGGGGTGGAGGCTCCATGCACCGACACAGCCGAGCAAATACGCATTGCGGAACTGGTCTTCGCAAGCAACGGTGTCCTTGATGTCACCAAACGGTCCGTAGAACGGGAGGATCCCGTTCATCACACAAGCATCGACCATGCGAGCAATCGTGTAGTGCCACAGGTCTTGCTGGTATGTGGTGCGGTCGGCGTTGATGTCGGTCTCGGCCGTTCCGTCGTCCCGTGTGACCATGGGAGGATCAGTGCGGACGAGGTAGCCAGGGTGGCCGCCACCGACGCGGGTGGTCTTCATGCGGCGGTTGGCTGCGAGGTCAGCCGGGCCGAGCGAGAGTCCCTGCATACGCGGCGATGCGGCACAGATCTCTTCGACGTTGGCCATACCTCGTGCGGTTTCGAGGATCGCGTGGATCAGCAGCGGCTTCTTCAAGCCAGCTTTCGCTTCAAGTTGCGCGAGCAACCGGTCGACGTAGTGAATGTCCTCGGGCCCTTCGACCTTCGGGATCATGATCACGTCGAGTGCCTCACCGGCTTCGAGCACGGCTGCGGTGAGGTCGTCGAGACCCCACGGCGAATCGAGGCTGTTGACCCGAGTCCAGAACTGCGTGGCACCGAAGTCTGTCGCGAATGTGGGGCTCTGGGCGATCTCCACGAGGCCAGCGCGAGCGGCTTCCTTCTGATCGGCCGGAACGCCGTCTTCGAGGTTTGCAAGAAGAATGTCAACTGTGGGCGCGATCTGCGGCACCTTCGAGCGCATCTTTTCGTTTGCTGCCGGGAAGAAGTGGATCATCCGGCTTGGCGGGAACGGGATCTCACGGACTGGCTCAGGGGCCCCGACGGCGAGCGGACGGAAGAAGTCTTTTGCTGGACGCATCACCTCCGACGATAGAACCCACAAGCTACCCACCGGTAATCGGCCCGCCCATCTGTCCTCTCTCCGCCCAACCCCTCCCAAAATGGAGACCATCCCAACGCGCTGTCTGAGAGAAACAATCTCCATTTTGGGTTTGACCTGCCAGTTCGGCGAAATGGAGATCATTTCGACGCTCCCACGAGGAGAAACAGTCTCCATTTTGGTGGGGTGGGGCGCGTGTGGGTCAAGTCAGGTGGGGAGGGAGATGGTGGCGCCGGATTGTTCGATGAGGCGGTCGGCCAGGAGGCTGCTGACGATGTGCCGATCGAAGTCAGCCGCGGGTCGGGCACCGTTGTTGAGCGCCTTCAGTACCTTGCCACGGGCTTGGCGAGCGCTTCCCTCGAAGCGAGCTTGCTTGGCGCTGACACCAGCCGAACCAATGGCCGGATCCGGGTCGGGGTACCCGGCTCTGCTCCAAGCACAGCTCGCAGCGAGCGGACACTCGTTGCATGTCGGGGTCGGTCGGCAAAGCGCGGCTCCGAGGTCCATGATCACTTGATTCCACGCCCACCCATCGCCCAGCGGCACCGCAGCATCGGCACGCGCCTGTGCGGCTTTGGGCGTCAGCCGCTCCCCTGCCGTGCGCGCCAAGATCCGTGCGATGTTCGTGTCAACCACAGCGACATCCCGCTCGAACGCAAAAGCCAACACGGCACGCGCCGTGTAGGGGCCGACGCCAGGAAGGGCGAGCAAGCCCTCGAGTTCGTCAGGAACTAACCCGTCGTGGTGCTCGACCACGACGGCTGCGGTGGCCTGCAGATTGCGGGCACGCCGCGGGTAGCCCAGCCCCTGCCAGAGCCGCAAGACGTCGCCCAGCGGCGCTACAGCGCACTCACGCGGGGTCGGAAAGGCATCGAGAAAGGCGAGCCACTTCGGAATGACTCGTTCGGCCTGGGTCTGTTGCAACATCACCTCAGCGACGAGGATGCGCCACGGGTCGCGCTCGTTGCGCCACGGCAGGTCGCGCATGCGGGGCAGCCCCCACGCCAGCACAGCACCGGCATCGATCTGCGTGCTTGTCACTCTGCTCTCGGCGCCCAGAACGCGACAGTCCGGTACGGGGATGCGACCAATTCGAGACCCGCGCTGAGTTCGGCCTCGATCGACTCGGCCAGCTCGGTGCGAGTCGGCTCGTGGTCAGGTTGGGTCATGGCCCACCCGGGTGTGTGCCTGGTGCTCAGTCGGCCCAGACATCGGTGCCGTCGTATGGGCGCTTACGCTCGGGCGCAGCAGCCCTCTTCCAGATCAGGACCTTGCGCTTGAAGTAGCAGACTTCTTTACCGTCCTGGTTGAAGCCCTTGGTCTCGACCGTGACGATGCCGCGGTCGGGCTTCGACTTCGATTCCTTGACTTCGAGAACGCGAGTCTCAGCATGGATCGTGTCGCCATGGAACGTGGGGAACTTGTGCTGCAGTGTTTCGACCTCGAGGTTCGCGATCGCTGCACCACTCACGTCCGGCACACTCATGCCAAGCACCAAGCTGTACACAAGGTTGCCGACCACGACGTTGCGGCCCTGCACCGATTCGGCGGCGAACCAATCGTTGGTGTGCAACGGATGATGGTTCATCGTGATCATGCAGAACAGATGATCGTCGTATTCGGTGATCGTCTTGCCAGGCCAGTGCTTCAAGATGTCGCCGGGCGTGAAGTCTTCGAGGTACTTACCGAACGGGCGTTCATGAGTCGTCATACATGGCGACCGTATCCGTCAGTCAGCCGCCTCGACAATGTCGCCGCCATCATTGGTCTCATCATCCGGCGAATCGCTGTCTGGTGAGGCTTCGTCAAACAAGTCACCGTCTGCAAAGAGCGCGCGCTCGTCCTCGTCGAGCGGGTCGCCGAGTTGTAACCCGGTGAGCCTGCGGCCGAATCGCATCGCGAAGTCAATCGTCGACTCCTGCGATGTCGAGCCACTCGACGCCAGGTCGCGCAGGCGCACCAAACGGTCTCGTTTCTCGATTTTCCACGGACCGATCCTGAGCGAAGCGTAGGCCACCGCACCGAGGAAAATGGGAAAGAAAAACTGGGCGAAACGGTATGCCGCGACACCCAGTGTGGCAGTGTTTTTCGTGAGGCCGAAGCCGACCAAGACGGCAACGTAGGTCAAGTCGACGTAGCCGAGGCCACCCGGTGTGATCGGCACAGCGGCGAGCAGATTCGCAAGGCCGAACGCGACGATCAGCGCGTCGATGTCCAAGCTGCCGCCGAATGCGCGCAAGAACACCCAGAGCGCTGCCGCGTCGATGAGCCAGTTGAGTAGAGCGAAGATGACAACTCGCTTGAGCAGGGCGCGATCACTGATCAGTTCCTCGAGCCGTTCAGCGACGCGATGGAGCGCGGTGGCCAACCGGTCTTCGTCCATACGAAGGCGACGGGCCATCCAGCGGATCACGCGCTCGGATCGCCCCTGGCCTTCCATGATGCCGAGCACCAGGAACGCAGCGATACCGATCACGATGATGCCCATCAGTGCAGCACTTCCGTAGATCGGGTTGACGCCGCGTCGCGGCACCGACACGATCAGGCCGACCCAGAACACCAGGTTCAGTACGACGGCTGAACCGATGCCTGCAGTGGCCAACGCGAAGCCGGCGTCTGGCCCCTTGATGCCCGAGAGGGTCAACAGCCGGTAACCAAGTGCACTGCCTGCGGCGTTACCGCCCGGCACAACATTGGTCAGCGCGCGAGTCGACAACTGGATGCGGAACATGCGCATACCCGACAGCGGTGCAGCGGCATCGCCGAGGGCAGCCCGAGTGAGCAGCGAATAGAAGTACAACGCGACGATCTCGAGAGCAAACCCCAGCACGAGGAGGAACGGATTGAGGTTGCGCAGCTCGGTGGCGGCTTCGACGAACTGCGGCAGCAACCCGACAACAAACCACAGCACCAGGGCGAAAAGCGCCATCTTGATTCCGAATCGAATCGGACGAATGCGCGGCTTTTGGGCGATCCTCAGCGGCAGTATCGGCAATTCGCCGGTCGCTAACGGCCCGCGCTGCATCTCATTCGTTTTGTCGTAGGCGCCGGCCGCCTGCGATCCCTCAGCCTCGGTCACCTGTACTTCCTATCTGATGCGTGAGGGTCAGTGTGAGCATTCACGACCAATTCGCCGCGCTGGCCAACTCGCTCAGCTGAGTTGCTGGAGCAACGCACCGAGTCGGGCACGTAACTCTGGCGCAACCGAAATGTCGGTCTTGCCCAGATGTACGAGCACCACCTCTGACTCTGGTGCCACGACGATGAACTGTCCTTCATACCCATGGCAGGAGTAGCTCCCAGGGATGTCTGGCCAGGACCACCAGTGCCGG
>NZ_JBDNIJ010000322.1:0-1576 GCF_041688325.1 Ilumatobacter sp. | reverse complement strand
CGTCCCGTTGCGATTCGCGAGATCGACGCACAGGAGAACCAGTCATGACCGAACCTGTTTCCGAATCTGCTGCTGAACAGCGGTCCCACTCGGGCCAGCCTCTCCGCCACGCCCGCCCGGTTGGTCCAATGCGTGAAACCGACATGAGTCATCACCGGTCGCGCAACCCTGACGGCACGGTGCGGATTGATATCACGCCGGAAAATTCGGGTTGGGACTTTCTCAGTTTTGCCGTCGTTGAGCTCGATGCAGGGGACACCCACACCGATCAGCGTGACGGTCAAGAGACGGCGATCGTTCCGCTGCGCGGTGCTGGAACCGTGCGCGCTGGCGGCCAGACGTTCGAGATCGGTCGGACCTCGGTGTTCGAAGAGATGCCGCACATTGTCTATGTCACCCCCGGCGACGCAATTGAAGTCGTCGCAGCCGTTGGCGGGTTCGAGTTCTCGATCGGGTCGGCCGAAGCCGTCGGTAAGTACCCGACACGGCTGATGGAGCCGAGTGAGATGAAGCAGGAGCTGCGTGGCGGTGGCGCTGCGTATCGCCACGTCAACCACGTACTCGCCCCGCCGATCAAGGCCGAGCGGCTCATCTTGTATGAGGTGTATGTCCCGCGTGGGACATGGTCTGGTTGGGCGCCACACCGCCACGACGGTCGCGACGGCTCGCCATACCTCGAAGAGGTGTACTACTTCCGCACCCAGCCCGACAACGGCTTCGTGATGCAGCGCAACTGGACCGATGAAGAGAATTTCGACGAGCTGTTCACTGCCCGTAACGGTGAGGCCGTACTCGTCACCAAGGGCTACCACTCGTCGGTCGCCTGCCCCAGCTCGCACATGATGTTCCTCAACTACCTTGCTGGCGAGCTGTACGACGACGAGCGCACGACACCGCCGTGCTTCGACGAAGCACACACGTGGATCCAAGACGACTGGGACCATGAGGCATGGGAGCTCCCCGTCGTTCGCCCCCCTGACTCTGCTGGCTCAGCGACACAGGGCTGACCGTGGCGTTGTCCGACCTGTCGAATGCTGATGGGAAGTTTTCGATCCTCGCGATTGACCATCGCGACTCACTTCGCCAGTTTCTCCGACCGGATGACCCTGACTCGTTGACCGCACAAGAGATCACTGCGCTGAAGATCGAACTGGTGCGCACGATTGCCGACCTGGCCACGGGAGTGATGCTCGAACCCGAGTACTCGATCCCGCAGGTCCTCGACGCTGGGGCGCTGCCCGAAGGTGTTGGTTTCCTGGCAGCACTCGAGTCGCAGGGCTACCTTGATGATCCGGGCGCCGGGGTGACGACGATTCTCGACGGCTGGTCAGTCGATCAGGCCGCTGCGTCGGGTGCCGCGTCGGCAAAGCTTCTGCAGTCGTACCACCCGGACCGGCCACTCGCCCGGGCGCAGGAAGCGGTGGCCGCTGGCATCCTCGCCGACTGTCGACGAGTCGGGTTGCCGCTGGCAATGGAACCGCTGTTCTATGACCTGGACTCCCCGGAGGATCGGCCCCGCGTCGTCGTCGAAACGGCACGCCGATTCGCGGCGCTTAGCCCCGACCTCCTCAAACTG
>NZ_JBDNIJ010000321.1:0-15196 GCF_041688325.1 Ilumatobacter sp. | reverse complement strand
GGTGTGGCGATTTAGGGGTGGGGTTCACTCTCATTTTTACCCCTAAAAAACATATCCAACAGTGTATTTAGGGGATTTCGGGGTTTCGTACACAAAGTGAACCCCAAGAGCGAGGTGTGGCGTCGCCACACCGCCACACCTTAAACGCCTTCCGGGTTGCGGGATGCCGATTGCGGCCAGACGCCTTCTTCTTCGAGCAGCGTTTTTGCGTCTTCGAAGTGTGCTCGTTTTGCGGCATTCAATGTGCGCTTGTTTGGGTACTCGCCTGCCCTGATTTTGGCCCGGAGGAAGGCGACTGTTTTGCCGAGCATCTCCGTCTCTTTGGCGTTCATGACGGCCACTTCCTGCTCTGCTGCGAGTGTGACCCTCGTCATACGGGCTTCGTGTTGGGCTACGGTTTGGGTTGCTCTGAGGACGTTTCGGTTGGCGACGTGTATGTCAATAATTTGGGAGGCGAGAGAGAAGTCAGTTTCGGATATCTCTGTGCGGTCGTCCCAGAGGCACAGGATGCCCGCCAATTTGAGCGCTGACAGCGTCCTATGGGTGTCCAGGGGGCTACCTGACCAAGAGGGGTCGTGGACTGCTGCTGCCTCTTGTGCGAGGAGCGCCCCGATTTGGGGGCAGTACGACAAGATTCGTTCGCCTGCGATGATTGTGGGTCGGGCGAGCCGCAACGTCCCAGGCCATTCGGGTGGGACGAACCCGTCTTGGAACCGTTCAGAGATTTTCGGGTCGATCGCCGAGACGCACACCATGCGTTGGGAGAGGCCGGTCGAGGCGAACGCTTCATCGAACAGTTTCCAGCCGTGGGCTGTCTGGATGCGGATCTCCGCCGACACACGGACTGTCATAGGGTCGATCATGCGTGATTTGGTTGGGTCGGCGAGTAGATGGCCGATCGGTTCGCCCATCCATGCGGAGCAGAGGGTCGGGATGAGGATCGAGTTGGCCCGTCCGGCTGACGCCTGGAGGGCTGAGCCTTCGTCGGTCGAGAAATGGAGGCCGTGCATCGTCCTGACTTTCGTTGCACCCTTCTTTTGTGGGCCGCACGGTTTGCCGTCCTCGTCGATCCATTCGAAGAATGCTTCGGCGAGACCTTCACCGGAGCCGACGTTGCGGTCCATCATGACGCCTTTGATTCGGTCGAGGTCGACGACGGCCCTCGCACATTTGCCTGCCTTCGATTTCCCTGATCCAGAGTGGCCTTGGACTACGAAGAACAAGTCGAGTGTGCCGTCGTGCGGCAATTTGACTTGTGGGGGCACTGTCGCCGAGTATCGGGCCATCACTCCGGCGAGGACGGCGTCAGGGCTGCATGACCTGGACCATGCGGCCTGCTTTATGTGGGCGAGCACGTCCCTTGACTCCCAAAAGCTGTCTGGTAGATTGAGTGCAGGAGCCGCCCTTCTCCCCGGCTCCTCCACCTCCGTCTCCCTGTGCTCCCGCTCGGTAGGCGGAGGTGGCGTCCTCGGCATCATTTTGCGGATTTCTCGCATGGCGTCGGACACGTTGGAGAAACCGTTTTCGACCATCCACACGTCGAGCGGTGTCATGATGAGGGTTTGTCCGTCTCGACCGATCTTGCCGACGGCCGGGTATGCCGGGTCTACGGTCGACGTGTAGATCGAGCAGACCTTCGAGTCGTGGTGGAATGTGGCTGACGTGCCGTGTATCCCCGATTTGCCTGGGCGTGTCAGCTCTTCGCTGTCGCCTCGTTGTGGTCCGGCCTGCCATCCGAGCCGCATCAGCCCAAGGTACGGGTCGTAGTTGTCGTCGATCCAATCTTTCGGTGTCGGGTCGTAGTTACTGGTCGGTAACTTGCGGTCGTCAGCGACTCCGACGTGGAGCTGGGCGGGCGTGCCTGGCCGGACCGCCACAGCAGGTGGCAACGGTCGGCCAGGCTCAGGTAGCCAGGCGTTGTCCCGAATCCATTTCGGCACGTAACCTTCGTCATGGTCGTATCTGGCGACGAAAACTTCGACAACCGGCTCAGATTTGTGGTTGTACGTCCCAGGGACACGCAGGATCGACGCTAGATCGCCACGGTCGTTGTGCAAGCCGTACTCGGCTTCCATGTACCGGAAGAAGCCATCGGAGAGTCTCCGCCCCGTCACGGCGTCGAGTTCGTCGGTTAAAGCCCAGAACAGGTTGACGCCGTGGCCCGACTCGACGACCAACGTCGGGGACGGCACCATCGAGTCGACGATGCGACGCACCTCAAGCTCGTCGGGCAGATCAGCGTCCTTGTGGGCGTCCGGGTCGGCCCAGTCGTAGTCGGCGCACAATGCGACGACCGACACAACGTCGTTTGCCCCTCCCCGGCCTTTGCGTTGCTTGGTCATGGCGTTCACGCCGAACCAGACGTTGCCGGTGTGTAGTTTGGCTGCGGCGTCGAGTAGTGCGCGAGGGCTATCAAAGAACCCGACCGTCCTGAACGGCGTCCCAGGCTCCTGAGTGCAGAGGCTGTGACTGCTGCCCGGAATCCACAGAGACTGGAGCGCGAGTTCGTTCTGCGACTCGGTTGGTGTATGATTGGTGGTGCTGGTCATGTGTTCCTCTTGCGGGGTCGGGTGTTCGGTGATTTTCATCTTTGGTTGGATGGACTCTAGCGAAGGCCCGGAAGCTGAGAAGCTTCCGGGCCTTTCACTTTCTCAGAACAGTTGCGGCTCTTCCGCAAGGTTCTTGGTTTTCTTGTTTCTTTTCATGTAGAACTCGACGTCTGTCGCTATCTGCGCCCACGCATGGATGGTGACTGAACCAATCTGTCCGTCAGTCAGGTCCCTGTTTACGCAGTACGCACCGATTGCGATGTTGATCTGATCCTCTTCAGCGGCCATCTTCGGCCTCCAGCTTCTCTTTCAGTCTCTCGGCGAACGTCCCGAGACGAGACGACTGCATGGTCTCTCCTGTTTTCCGGTCGAAGTGCCAGCAGGTGGCGTCGGCTTTGGTGCCGAAGATCATCCCGCTGTTCCTCGCTGAGGCGTGAACAAACTCGGTGCCGTGCTTCAAGTTGAGCCTGCGGACCGACTGCTCAGATAGCGCTGACAATCCCATCAGTGCTCCTCGATTACCATTGGGTTGACCTCGACGGTGAGGGTCTTTTCAATAGGGATCACAACCGTCCATTCTCTTTCCGAGTCCGACAAGACGAGCAACCCTTCGCTGACGACCCATTCCTCGACGTCAATGTACGAAATGTAGGAATCTTCGGCAAAAACTACTTCAACCCGGTACTTTGGTCGCACTCCCTTCTTCTCGGTTGGTTCTGTCTCTGTGTCATGTTCCATTTTCGATCTCCCCGGTGCCTTCACACCACTCGCAGTCTTCGGATATGAACTTCCCGGCGTCGTTCTTCCCGACACCGGTCCCTCCGCATTCGCAGCACTCTTCAGTCTTTTCCATATCGGCCTTCCCGCCCAGCCCCCGAGAGGGCTGGGCGATAGGTGACTTGTTCAGTCGTCGTACAGGTCGGTCAGGGCAATGGACGCCACCGGTGCCTGGTACTTGGCCCGGTACAGTTTGGCTGGCTGGTAGCCACGTGTCGTCGGCTTCGAACGGCCCGTCATGACGAAGGTCAGCTTTGCGCCCTCGTCAATCGAACCGGCCCCTGCGGCCTTGGCTGCCTCAGCGAGAGCGACCTCACCAGAAACACCCTCACCCTCAGCGGCCTCAAAGTTGCGGCCACCCTTCAGCCAGATGGCACGGATGCCGTCGTCGTCACCACTGGTGGACTCATTCGTCTGCAACTCGACGACGGTCTGCATACGGGGCGAACCGTCGTTCCATTCGAGCGGTGACCCGGTGGTGAAATCGGTCTGCTGCACCCGCTTTACGCTGGTGATGGTTCCTTCGATGCGGTCACCCAATTCTTCCGGTGTCCACGACTTGCTGCCGCCTGCGAGATCGTTCAGGCTCAGTGAATTGCTCATTTTGTTGCTCTTTTCTCCAGCCGCTCAGGGCTGGTTTCTGAGTCAGGGATTTCCTGACTGAGACTTGGTGGGTTGTTCGTTGGGTGGGCCTGGTCGCCTTCGAAGACGCCCAGGACCACTCGGGGATCATTCTCGGGGAAAGTCATTCCGTAGTCGGCTTCGACTTTGTCGAGAACGTTGAGGACTTGCGTGTAATGGTGCGGCTCGACCATCGCTTTTGGTGGCGGGCAGCCCTCCGGCCAGTGGAGGGCGAGGTGGCTGCCTGCGTCGGAGTGATCTTTGATCGTGGCGATGCGGGCCTTGATGAACGGGAACATTGCGTCCATCCACTCTTTGTCGTTGTCGATTGGTTCCTCGACAACAGTGACGGCCATAGGTTGCACTTCAGGCGAGCTGTACGTCTGGTTTCTCCACTTGCGCCGCCAGTCCTTGATCTCGTTTACGAGGTACGCCCCGTAGTTGCCGACTTGCAGGTCGCACCACAGCATTTCGCACGTATCCGAGTTCGACGGCATGTGGACAATGATTCCCCACGCCTGGTTGATCTCAGGGGTCGGCATGAAGCAGTCCTGCTCCACGTCGTAGAACTCGCCCTGTGCGTATAGCGCCATCTGGACGTGGTAGCCGGGGAGCGAGAAGCCGAGCGACTTTCCCGTTTTGAGATCGCCGATGACCAGGGTGCCTTCCGGTAGGAGTGTCCCGTCTGGGGCGAACAGTGGCTGCGTGAGCCGGTAGAGGCGGTCAACGGTGCCAGCGGCCCGGTATTCCATGTTGGCTACCGTGTACTCGAACCGCTCAGACACGATGCCGATGGCTTTCATCGCTGCCGTGTAAGCCTCAAGCGAGGGGCGGAATGTCCCAGGGTTGAAGTCGTCGTCAGGATCTTCCCAGCGCTCAGACATGGCGTGCAGGGCGGTGCCCGTGTCGGACGCCTGGTTGCCACGACCCGACTGGATGGACTTCTCCCGCAGCTTCGCTCGTTGCGGCTTGTCTTCCATCTTGCAGGCGGTCCACTCAGCCTGGAGGGCTTTGTCTCCAGCGACCCCGATGGCTGCTACGTCTACCTTCCAGTTGACGAGAGCGTTCTCGTCGTCAAGAGTCTTTCCCCAGCCGGATGGCCGTGAGAGGCGCTGGTTCTTGCCGTCCTTGTCGATGACCATCGGTGCGCCGTTGGCACGCCGGAAGTCTGGTTTCTCAGGTGACGAGTCAATCTCGTCTAGGTCGATGCTCATTTGTAGTACTCCCTGGTTGCTTCTCTGACTTGTTCCTGCCGTCGAGCCCTTTTCTTTTGACTAGTCGCAGCGCCCCTGTGGAGGCGGTCGAACCTATAGGACTCACCGCTCTTACGGTCGAGCGCCAGGTTCGTGCCATCAACCTCCGTGCCAAATACCTGACGATAGGTGTACCCGGTAGTCGCGTTGACGAAATCGGTCCCGTGCTTGCTGTTGATTTTTCGCAAATTCCTCGCCGACATGGCTTCAAAACTCATTTCAATGCTTCCTTTGCTCTGGTTGTTAGATACCCGATTGTCTCGGGGTTATTTTTGTTGATCTCTATAAGGTTCCTGACCATGAGGGCCAAGTCCTTCGTTGCCTCGGTTGCGTCTCGGTTGTCCCGGTAGTGGTCCATCGTCTTGATCCAGTAGTCATGGCTCAGAGCGGTTTCACTTCCATCTTGACGATTGCCTGTCACAGAGTTTCTCGTTTCAGTCGGTAGGCCGTTTTAGGGCCTTTTGGTTGGTCGTACCCCCACAACTCGATCGTCCACTGAGCGCTCTTCATGAATGGGTAAGCTTCGGATGTCAGGATCTTCTTACGGCGGCTGCTCATGTTCCCTCGGGACGTGACCTGTACGGCGATGGTTCCATCGACCCCTACAGCCAGGACGTCGATGCAGCCGAATAGGTCCTTGGTGCGTCGGGTGAAGCTGTCCCAGTAGTCGACCGACGTGGCGTGCCAGCCCTCTTCCCGTAGAAGCTTTAGAACCCGAGGATTGTATTGCGGCTTGGTCATTGCTTCCATATTTCTTTGGCGAGGTAGATGGCGGCGACCAGGATCACTGCGACTGTGATTGCCTCCAGCATCTCAGCGTGTGGCTCCTGCCCCTGAGGTCTCAAGTTTGGCTCGGTGGACGGCAAGGATCTCGTCTTCGACCCGTCGCTCACGCCTGGATTCGGACAGTTCGAGGGACAGGTTGTCTTCGATACATTCTCGGATCAGAGACGACAGTGACTGTTCACGCAGGATGGCGATGGCGGTGAGGTCGGATTTGAGGTGGAAGGGGATGGGCGTGTTTAGTTGGACCATCGAGTCTCTTGGGTCTTTCTCTTTGAAGTTCATATAGCCATACTATCACCCACTTACCCAGATAGTGAACTACTATATTACAGTTGTGTTACAGTCTTGGACCCCCCCTCGTATATACTCGACACATGTCACCAACACCTCTGCACGGAAAAAAGCAGGACGGAAGAGGGCAGCACAACGTCGTCCCCATCCAAGACTTCAGGAAACAAGCCGTACTCACCTGGCTCTGCACCCCGCTCAAAGAGCGCGACCCATCCACCCAGACCGCCCTTGCCGAACAGCTCGGCATCACCAGACAGACGATCGGGGCCTGGAAGGAGAACAAGGAGTTCATGGACGCCTGGGAGAAACGGTACCTCCAGACAATCGGCGACCCCAGCCGCAAGAGCGAAATCATGGACACCCTGTTCGCCACAGCCACCGACAAAGACGATCCCAAGCACGTCGCAGCAGCCAGGCAGTACTTCGACATCGAAGGCTCCGTCAAGCCAGCCAAAGTCCAGGTCGAAGTCATGGGCAGCGCAACACAACTCACAGACGAGCAGCTTGAGCTATTAATCGCACAGAAAGCCGCCACCGAAATACAGCATCGGAAGAAAGCGTGATCCTCGACGAGGAGAACTACAACTTCGATGAGCTACTGAAAGAGCAGGAGTACCGCAAGTGCGCCCCCGACAGTAAGGACCCAGAAGTCCTACTCGCCGGTTTCCTGTACTTCTGCGAACACCACTGGTCCATCCGGCACCCCGAGCAAGGGCGAATCAACTTCATCCTATTCGACGCCCAGATTGAGACCGTCCGGTCCTGGCTTAACACCCGTTACAGCCTCATCCTCAAAGCCCGACAGATCGGGTTCTCGACCCTCGTCGCTGCCTTCTCCTACTGGAGCGCCCAGTTCTACCCCGACCGCCCGATCCTCATGCTGTCCCGAACCGAGCGCGATGCCATCAAGCTCCTCCAGAAAGCGAAGTACGGCCGCAGGTTCATGGACGAATGGTTCCTGTGGAGGGCCGGTCCAATCAACGAGACCCAGACGAAGATGGAGTTCTCCAACGGCTCCGAGATCGAATCGCTACCATCGACCAACCCGGCACGTGGCGAGTCAGCGTACCTCATCGTCGTTGACGAGTTAGCCTTCCTCCCCAACTCTGAAGACGCCTGGAGCGCCATTGAGCCAGCGGCCGACGTCGGAGGCCGGGTCATCATGCTCTCGACCGCCAGCGGCGAGGGCAACCTGTTCCACCGTCTATGGGTAGGAGCCTCAAACGGCACCAACCGGTTCACCCCGCTGTTCTTCCCGTGGTCGGCGAACGGCCGTACCCAGGACTGGTATGAAGCGAAAAGCAAGGACCTGTCGGAGTGGGTTATGGCCCAGGAGTATCCGAGTAACCCCGACGACGCGTTCCTGAAGTCAGGTCGCCCTGTCTTCAACTTGGACAACCTGCGGTCCATCGAAACCGAGATCCCGGATCGTGGATGGCTCAAGCAGGAAACGGCACTTTCGGTGCCCGAGTTTATTGAGGACGGCGGGGCGCTCAGAGTCTGGGAGGCCCCCACGCTGCGCGGGAAGTATGTAATCGGCGCTGACCCATCGCAAGGCTTGCAGCATGGTGATTACGCAAGCATCCACGTCATCAACGCCAGGGACTACAAGGTCGTCGCCCACTGGCACGGACACATCGACCCCGACCTGCTCGCCACAGAAATCCTGGTTCCGCTCGGCAACTGGTACAACCGGGCGCTCATAGGCGTCGAATCCAACAACCACGGCCTCACCACGCTCAAGTTCCTCGCCCTAAAAAAGTACCACCCGATCTTCATGGAGCGATCAGCCAAGTACAAGAAGTCTGTCCCCACCGACGTCCTCGGGTTCCGCACCACGCAGGTCACCAAGCCGCTGATGATCGACGAACTGAACGAGGCACTGCGCGGGAAAATGGTCCTCCTCGACAAGGAGACCGTGGCCGAGCTTCGCACCTTCACTCGGGACGACAAAGGGAAGATGTCTGGCTCTCCGTTCGACGACAGGACGATCAGCCTGGCGATCGCAAACCAGATGCTGAAGTACGTGTGGCTCGAACAGTACGACTCCTCCAGCAAGGAGCCGCCTCCTGGGAGCTTCGGCGCATGGGAAAAGCAACTGTACGGGGAATCCTTCAACGAGCTGATCTCAGGCAACAAGCGGAAAAGTCGACCAAAACGAGAGCCGATCGGCGCAAGTTCGGTCAGAAACAACTGGTAAACGTTAAAACTTGTGCGATAATTGCTTCATGGCAACTCGTATCGAATCAAAGTCCCGCAAAGTGAAGAAGACGGCGGTGCGGCCCAAGCCTCCATCCCAGGAAGCCCCCGCCCTAGAGGAACCCAAGCGGTCAAGAAAAGAAAAGACGGCCGATAGCGATGTCTGAGTGCGAGCACGAAACCTGCACAAACGCGATCGAAGAGGGGAAAAGCGAGTGCTACCGGCACCGGCTCCTATCCGTTGGCGTCACCTGGAAAGGCGGGGCACGTCTTGGAAGGAGTAGCTGGAACGTGACCAAAAACGATTTCATGCTTGAACACTTGGGAAGCACAGACGACCGCATCGCGGGCAAAAAAGGAATCGAGAGAGCCGCATGAACAACTCCGAATACTTGAACTGGATGCAGAAAGAACTCAAACGCTCCAAGCGTTGGCGCTCAAACGGAGAGCAGAACTACGAGAGAAGCTGGAAGCGGTTCATCGACCTTTACAGGGGCCAGCACTACGACAGGAAGAGCGGCACCGACCAACTGACCGTCAACATGATCTTCGCCACGTTGAACGTGATGGCCCCGGCAGTCGCCATCCGCAACCCGAAGTTCAACGTCAACGCACGCAACGTAGATTCTGCCCCGCAAGCCATCATCACCGAAGAGGTGCTGAACTACATCTGGCGCTCCAACCACTTCCAGCAGGACTTCCGACTCTCAATCAACGACTGGCTGACAATCGGCCACGGCTGGCTCAAGGTCGGGTACACGTTCCAGAAGCCTCCCGAAGAGAAGAAGACCGAACCCCCGACCGACACAGCCCAGGACGGCGACGGAGCAGACGAGGGCGTAGACGATCGGGAAGACGTCCCTGGCAACGTTGAGACAGAACTGATTGTTCAACAGGACGACGAGCGCCCCTTCATGGAGCGCATCTCGCCATTCGACATGTTTGTCGATCCCGACTGCCGACATCCCAAAGAAATGCGGTGGGTTGCCCAGCGCACATGGCGACCAGTGCAGGACGTCAAGGTTGACAGCCGCTACGTAGCCGCAGCCCGCAAAAACGTCTCTGGAACGAGCCGGTCAAGCCGAGACGTCGGAAACGAATCAGGCGGCGGAGACGGCAGAGACTCTGGAGAGAAGCCAGACGCCGGGGCACTCAGCTACGTCGAGGTCATCGAGTTCTATGACATCAAACGTAACAAGGTGTCAACGTTCTCCGTATTCAGGACGGAGGACACAAGCAAGGAAGCTTTCCTTATCAAGCCGACGAAGATGCCGTACGCCTTCGGCCACCCGTTCGTCATGCTCCGCAACTACGAGGTGCCCGACCACTTCTACCCGATGGGCGACGTCCAGCAGATCGAGTCTTTGCAGATCGAACTCAACGAGACCCGCAACCAGATGTTCAACTTCAGGAAAAAGTACCGACGCGCGCACCTGTACTCCAAAGACCTGTTCGACCGCGAGGGCGTGCAAGCTCTGGAGTCCGACGAAGACAACGTGATGATCCCCGTCCTCGGAGACGGCAACCCTTCCTCCGCGCTCGCTCCCGTCGTCCCGTCCATCACCCCACCCGAGTTCTTCGACCAGTCGGCGATGATATCAAACGACATAGATCGAATCTCGGGAGTCTCGGACTACCAGCGTGGAGCCCAGACATCCATCAAGCGGACAGCCACCGAAGCAGGCATGATCCAGGACGCCGCCAACGCACGCGCCCAGGACCGCCTCGGCAAGGTGGAGACAATCCTCGCCCAGTGCGGCGAAAGAATTGTCGCCCTGATGCAGCAGTACGTGACAGGCGACCAGGTGGCACGCATCGTTACGATTCCCGTCCGGGGCTGGATCAATTACAACAACGACAAAATCCAGGGCAAGTTTGACTTTGAGGTCGTCGGTGGATCTACTGAGCCACAGAACGAGTCGACCCGCCGTCAGGCAGCCCTCCAGGCAGTCGACATGTCGGTTCCATTCATGGGCGAAGGGGTCGTCAACACTCCGGCTCTCTACATGAAGCTTCTCCGAGACGGCCTCGGATTCAAGGACGCTGAGCGTTACGTCAAGATGCAGGAGCCGCAAGCTCCCCCTCCCGGTATGGACCAGCAGGGTCAGAAGCAAGGGATGCACGAGATGCCCGATGGGTCCATGATGCCTGACAGCGAAATGCAGCAAGGGCCTCCGCAGGGAATGCCGCCGCAGGGAATGCCGCCACAGGGCGGGCCAGGAGCTGCAATCAATCCAGAAATGCTCGCCATGCTTCAACAATCGCTCGGCGGGCAAGCCCCGCCGGTGGGCGGAGGAGCCAGCGGAATACCGCCAGAGTTACTCCAACAGATGATGCAAGCTGGCCAATAGATTTGAGAGGCGTCGATGCCGGAACGCTGGTGCGCCTCCCCTTCCTCGGGAGGGGAGCCGCTGGGGTCAGTACCCAGATTCGGCGTCGGCGCTTCCCAATAGGGAAGATTTGTGTCTATGATGTCATCACATACCCGGACCAACCCTTAGAAAGCGGAGTCCATTGAACGAACAAGAGTTAGCCCCTCAGGGGACAGAGACCGAAGTCAGTCCCGAAATCGGGGAAGCTGGCGGAGATGTCCAGGACACCGAAGTCCTAGAAGCACCGCAGATCGAATACCTCGACGTCAATGACGAACTTGCTGGCAAGTACGTTCGGATAGACCGAGAAGGTAAGGAGATCAGCGTCTCATTACGAGAGGCTCTCGACGGGTACAACGTCAACTCTGTCGCAACACAGAGATTCCAGGAAGCATCGCAGCTTCGCCAAGAGTCAGAACAAGCCGTTCGACTCCAGCAGGCGCTGACAGCGAATCCTGGTATCACAGTCCAATACCTCGCCCAAAAGGCAGGCGTATCAGTACAACAGTTCCTCGGGATGAGCGAGTCGCAGCATGTAGCTGCGACCGAAGATTACGACGACGACCAGTACCAGGACCCTCTAGAACGACAGATTGCCGAAGAGCGCACAGCACGCCTGTTGCTCCAAGCCCAGTTCGATCAGCAACAAGCCGATAGGGAACTGCAACACGCAGTTGGTGGCCTAAAAGCCCAATTCCAAATCGACGACAACCAAGCGCGAGCAGTTGTGAACCAGGCATTCCAAATGGGTGCCGGGATCGAAATGCTCCCGATGATCTACCAGTCAATGGCTTACGCAGCAGGGCAGCAGGCGCAGCAAACGTCCGCCAGTCAGCAGCAACAAGCCGAGGCACAGCGCAGAAGCGCAGTGGCTCAGCAGGCAGCAGTAGTGAGTCCGGCTCCAAGCGCAGTTGGGACGACGACGGATGCGGGGAACAAATCCTTCAGCACAATCCGTGAAGCTGTTATGGGTGCCTACGAAGACGTAGAGCGCCGATCACGC
Organism: Ilumatobacter sp.; assembly: GCF_041688325.1. Taxonomy (GTDB): domain Bacteria; phylum Actinomycetota; class Acidimicrobiia; order Acidimicrobiales; family Ilumatobacteraceae; genus Ilumatobacter_A. The sequence goes on along the minus strand of NZ_JBDNIJ010000321.1, from coordinate 3,345 downwards.
TGACCGGTCTCTAACCCCAAAGGGGACCCAAAATGACACTTGCATCGCACACTCCGTCCACGTGGAACGACATTCTTTCCACCACCATGCACAACTACCGGAAGACGCTGACTGACAACATCTTCAGCTCGCGTCCTCTACTCGACTTCCTGATGAGCAACGGCCGGGTTCGCAAAGCAGGCGGTGGTATTTCCATCGTTGAGCCGCTCATCTACACCCGTGGCGACACCAACAGCTATTCCGAGTGGGACACCGTCACGGTGACTCCGAAGAACACGGCGACCGCCGCTCAGTTCAACTGGAAGCAGTTGTACGCCAGCATCGCCATCTCCGGCCTGGAAGAGGCGCAGAACAACGGCAAAGAGCAGATCATCAACCTGCTCGAAGCCAAAATCATGCAGGCTGAGGACTCCCAAAAGGAGATGCTCAACGGCATGTTGTTCGGCACCAAGACGGCCCTCGGTTACCCGACAGCCACGTCCGCCGACTTCACGTCCTTCATCGACTTGGTGGACGACACCACAGTCGCTGGCGGAATCAACCCGGCCACCGAGACTTGGTGGAAGTCTGGTGTCACGGCAGTCGGCGCAGTCGACGCAGCCGGTCTCGAATCAGCCATGCGTTCTGCGTACAACACGGCATCTGATGCGGGCAACGACCGCGTCGACGCCCTCTTCACCGAGGACACCGTGTTCGGCTTCTACGAGTCGACCCTCACCCCACAGGTGCGGTACACCGACACGTCGAAAGCAAACCTCGGGTTCCAGAACCTGATGTTCAAGAACGTCCCGCTGTTCTGGGACTTCCAGTGCCCCGCAGGCGTCATGCTCGGCCTCAACTCGAAGTACGTTGGCCTGTGCATCCACAGCGACCGCGACTTCAAGCAGTCGCCGTTCACCGACAACATGTCGGGATCGCTCGGTGCTCCGGCATCCGGTGCAGGCATTGGCGCAGCGTCGGGCAGCACCCTTGACGCCCGAGTGTCGTTCATCACGACATACGGCAACTCGACGATCCGCAACCGTCGTCGCTGCTTCAAGCTCACCGGCATCGCCGAAGCCTGATCCCGCCCCAGATTTGACCCGAAGTGCAGATTGCATCTGCACTTCGGGTCAACACCTGCAAGAATGGCTCAAATGAACACAACTCTTCGAACACAAAACTCGCAGAACCAGGGGATCACTCTCGCTCACGCGCTGACAGGTTCCCCAGTATCTGGCGTGGGCGGGATCAACCACTCCGAGGGGAACGTGCAGCCCGCAGGATTGCACTCGACCGCCCCCTACAAGCCACCGAAGCGTCGGAAGAGAGACAACCCCGAACGTTCACTCTGCTCCTTTGACGAATGTAAGGCGTACCCCATGAAGTCCACGGGCTACTGCTCCGGCCACTCCCAGAATCTCGGGTTGGCTAAATGGAAGAACAAGGGTGGGCGCAACAAGGACGGAACCTATGGCGACGCTGGATGATCTTCGCGCCCTTGTTCGGACGCAGACAGAGACCACGGCCTCGGAGCTGCCAAACACAACCGTAGACTGGTACATACGCCAAGCGTTCGACCGGTCGGTGGCAGCCGAAAACACCTGGCCCTCCTACGAGACGAAATGGATTTTGACACTCCCGGCTGGGGCCACAGAGATCACCATCCCGATTGACTGCAACCGAGCGTCTATCAACTCGCTGGTTGACGTTTCGAGCGGCCTCCGTCTGAACATGGCCGACCATGAGACCGCCGAGTCCGTGTACGGAAACACCGCCCACTCGGCAAGGAACCCAATCGAGTACTCTCTCTGGGGCAAAGAGTTCCAGCTTTGGCCCCACACCGCGATGACAGAAGAAAAGTCCTACCAGCTAATGGGTCACCGACTTCCGATTGACTGGGTGTCATTGGGTGGCGATTCAGTCGTAGACGCAGACCCTCGCCTCCACTACCCGCTAGTCCACTACGCCGTCGCCCTGGCATATGCCCAGCAGGAAGCCAACGAGCTTGAAGACGTCTACATGACCCGCTGGCAGTTTGATTTCAACGCAGCCCGCTCAGCGATCATGGAACCTTCCAGACAGCAGCCGTTGACGTTCGGCGGAGGAAAGCGCTACCTGCGCCCATTCAACAGCTTCACCGTAAACACCCCCATCTGAGAGGTAGAGGATGCCCAACTTAGCACTCCCCGACATTCCAAACGGCACAACCGTTGCGACCGACTCGATCGTTGGCATCAAGTCCGGTACAGACGATAGTCTCGCCCTCCTCCCATACGGTGCGGACCTTGACCTTAAAGCCAATCTCGCGTCCCCCACGTTCACGGGCGTAGTCACCGTTCCCAGTCCGGCATCAGACGTCGAGGCATCGACTAAGGGTTACGTTGACACCGAGGTAGCCGCGGCGCTACCGCTCGCTGGTGGAACAATGACTGGCCCACTGAACGTGGAAGTCCCTACGGTCGAGGGGAACGCACTCAGGCAGGGTTCAGACGCCACAGTGGCAGCTGTAGCCGCCACTACCGGAGTCTTCACTGGAGACGTAACAGTCCCCTCAAATGCTTATAGTTCTGGGTGGAGCGGAAGTACCGCAGTACCCACCCGTACGGATGTTTACGACCAGATTCAATCACTCGGAACCGGCGTAATCCCAGGCGGACTCACCGGCCAGACACTCTCGAAGTTGTCCAATACGGATTATGACGTTGCCTGGAACACGGCCCTGGGCGATGGCGACATGCTCGGAGCCGCAAACCTCTCCGATGTGGACGACGCGGCAACGTCTCGAACTAATCTCGGTTTGGGCACGGCGGCGACAACTGCTGCTGCCGATTATGCGACTGCGGCTCAGGGCGCGACAGCAGATTTGGCTGCCGCGAAGGCGTCCAACCTGTCGGATTTGGCGGATGCTGCGACAGCCCGCGCCAACCTTGGGTTGGGCACGGTAGCGACGACTGCTACCACCGATTATGCGACAGCCGCTCAAGGCGTAACGGCCGATACGGCGTTGCAGACTGTTGCTGTTCCTGGCAGTATCACAGCAACCGGCACAGCGAACTCCACAACGTTTCTGCGTGGCGATGGTGCCTGGGCTGCTGCTGGCTTGGCTGGCACCGATGGTGACGTTATTGCGTATCAGCCGTTGCTGTATCGCAACGATGAACGATCCACTGAACTGACCTATACGGGTGACGATCTAACACAAGTGTTGGAGAAGGACGGGGAAACAACAGTGAAGCAAACAGATTTGACGTACACGGCTGGGAGGCTGACGAGCGTGGTCGAGTTGGCGGATTCGATCACGGTCACTACTGCGCTCACCTATACGGGCGACAATTTGACGAGCACGACGAGGACGGTGACCTG
>NZ_JBDNIJ010000320.1:0-5925 GCF_041688325.1 Ilumatobacter sp. | reverse complement strand
TGTGACAGTTCAGGCGGAGAAGAGGTCGCGGTTGTCGATTAACCGGACGTCGCCGAACCAGACAGCGGTGGCGATGCGTACCTTGCCAGCGAAGCGGTGCTCGGGCGCGAGTGTGTCGATTGCTTCGAGAGTCGTTGCGTCGAACACAGTGGTGTACTCGTGCTCGGCGAGCGGTTCCTCGATGACGACTGCGCGGACTGCGCTCACGATTGCTTCGACGTTGTCGGTGTCGTTTGCTGATCGGACTGCTGCGTCGAGCGAGTGGGGTACTGAGATCGCCGCGGCGCGTTGATCGGCGGATAATCGGACGTTGCGACTCGATTGGGCAAGGCCATCCGGATCGCGGACGATCGGGTGGCCGATGATCTCGACACCGAGTTCGAGGTCGGCAGCCATCTGGGTGATGATCCGCAATTGCTGGAAATCCTTTTGCCCGAAGATTGCAACGTGCGGTCGAACCGCACCGAGCAGTTTGGCCACGACGGTGACGACGCCTTCGAAATGGCCAGGTCGGCTGGGGCCTTCCATCACGTCGCCGAGCGAGCCCGGCAGAACGCGCGTCTGGAAGCCCGGCGGGTACATCGCAGAAGTTGTGGGGGCGAATACGGCGGCAACACCGGCAGCGTCGCAGGCCGCGAGATCGTCGTCGATCGGGCGTGGGTAGCTGTCGAAATCAGTGGACTCGTTGAACTGCAACGGGTTGACGAAAATTGATACGACCACGAGGTCGGTACGTCGTGCGGCATCGGCAATGAGTGCGGCGTGCCCGCTGTGCAACGCCCCCATTGTGGGCACGAACCCGATGGTCTTGCCGGTGGAGCGCTGTTGGTCGGCCCACGCACGCATGTCCGCGGGGGAGGAGAACGTGATCATCGGCTGGAACGGTAGATCGACGGGCACACGTCGGAGTAAGCAACAGCCGCCCCGATTGTTGATGCCGCCAGGATGGCGTGTGTGCAGGCCGCCGCGAAGGTCTCGGAGGCGGCCTTGAGGATGACGTTGAGGGCAACATGCCTCCCGGATGAGAGGAGTTCGGTGTCACCGACGGCGAGGCCGAAGATCGTGTCGCCGTCGGTCATTGAATGTGCCGGACGCACGGCGCGAGCAAGACCATCGTGGGCGACCGAGGCCATCTTCGAGGTTTCTGCCTTGTCGAGTCGTGCCGAGGTGGCGACGACGCCGATCGTCGTGTTCAAGTTGAGTGCGGCCTGGCCGGTCAGTGCAGCGATGAGTGCACGTCGTTCATCGGCTGGCGGTCGGCGGAGCCGGGCACCGCTCGGCTCCCAGGGCAGCCCGGTCGTCGGATCGATGACGGAGCCGTTCGGATTCGCAACGGCGAGTGCGCCGACGGTGATTTCGATGTCGCTCTCGGGAAGCCTGACTGTCGTCGAAGCGGTTCCGACGCCACCTTGCAACCCTCCGGCGCGGGCGCCGGTTCCCGCGCCGACTGAGCCCCATCGCTGTTGGGAGCGCCGTGCATGAGCGGCTGCTTTGCGCCCAAATGTCGAATCTGGTCGATTGGTTGGCGATCCGCCACGGCCGAGATCAAAGATCACTGCAGCGGGAACGACTGGGACGACCTGGGGCGACCCGTTCATCTGCCCGATCGGGAACCCGAGGCCCCGACCTTCGAGCCATTCCATCACGCCGTGTGCCGCCGCGAGGCCGTAGGCGCTTCCGCCGGTGAGGCAGATGCCGTGGATCTCCTGGATCAAGTTTTGCGGATGAATGGCATCGGTTTCTCGAGTCCCGGGTCCACCACCGCGAACATCGACGCCTGGGGTTGCGCCCGATTTGACGATGATCGCAGTCGTGCCCGTTTGCCAGCCGTGACCCACTCGTTGATGGTGCCCGACGGTGATGCCGGGAACGTCGGTGATCGACCCAAATGGGAGGTTGATCATGAGTGCCACAGCAGGCGAATGGTGGCTTCGGGGTCGCCCACGACCCCGGCGTCCGTACCGAAAATCTGCGTGTTGCGCTGATCCTTGTCGTACCTGCGCCAATGTGGCTCACCGCTCCGGGCGAAGTCGATGAGTGCCTCGCTGAAGTGCTCAGCAACGTTCTGGGACGGATCGTCGCCGAGGAACATCGAGACGCCCGGTTGGTCAAGGTTGTCGAACATGTACGGAATGTCACCACCATGGCAGCTGCCGAGTACGCCACCGAACGCGGTCGACCGGGCATCGAAGAGGTACATCCAGGTGGCCGCTGTGCGGTCGGCGGCGAGCTGCTGCGCTGGCACGCGAAACATCTCGTCGGTCTGCATCGCCGAGATGAGCTGGCTCGGATTGGTGCCGGGCCGGAGCCGGCGGTACTCGGTGACTGCTTCATCAGACGTGGCACCGAACCGCTTGGAGAACTGGCGGTCGACTTCGTTGTCGGTCCAGCCAGCACGTGATGGATCGAAGGTGGTGAACAGCAGCATCTCGTCGCGGGTTGTACCGATCACGAGTGGCCGCTGATCTGCTGCAGCGACAGGGAGAATTGGATCGGGGATGCTGTTGCAGCCTTCGGCGGGGCTGAAGTTCTTGAGCCCCGCGCCGCTGAGTGGCATGCGGTTCTGCGCATCGAGGATGCTGTCGAGTGAAGCGGCCTTCGCTGCCGCGAGCGAGTCGGCACCGAGCAGGTCCAGGAATGTGCGCTGGTACTCAGCGGCCTGGTCCGATGTTCGGAGCTGAAGGACCGACGGACTCATCGCCCAGGCCCGGTGGAAGAGACCATCGGCTGCCGGTGTTGCGTACAGGGCAACGATGGCTGCCCCACCGGCTGACTCGCCGAACACTGTGACGTTGTCCGGGTTGCCGCCAAAATCGGCAATGTGGCGCTGGACCCAGCGCAATGCCGACACCATGTCGAGGGTTCCGCAGTTCGTGTCACCGAGGTAGCCGAGGGCGCCGAGGCGGTAGTTGATCGTGACCACCACGACGTCGCCGCGTTCAACGAGCGCTGTTCCGTCGTACCACGGCATGTGCGCCGTGCCGTTGGTGAAGGCCCCGCCATGAATCCAGACGAGAACGGGTCGAGACCCGTTGTCGCTGGCAGGCGTGAAGACGTTGAGCTGCAGGCAGTCTTCGTCCATCGGCGGCGGATTGCCGCCCATCATCTGATCGAGCGCACCGGCGACCTGCGGAGCACGCACTGGGCGCTGCGTCGATGACCCGTCGTATGCGATATCGACGGGCTGCTCAAACCTCTCCGCCGTTGCGTAGGCGATGCCGATGTGTTCTTCGCTGTCACTCACAGTTCGTTCCATTCGCCGTCGATCCACTGCTGACGCAGCTTGTACTTTTGAATCTTGCCTGATCCTGTGAAGGGAAACTCGTCGACGGCGAACCACTGCCGAGGTGTCTTGTGCGGTGCGAGATGCTCACGCAGGTAGTTGAACAGCTGCTGCTTGTCGACGGCGGCGCCCGGAGCCGGTCGAATGAAGGCACCGACCGTCTCACCCCAGTTGTCATCAGGCAGACCGACGACAGCAACCTCGCCGACGGCAGCATGCGCGAAAAGGAGCTCTTCGAGTTCCCTGGGGTAAATGTTCTCCCCGCCGCGAATGATCATGTCTTTCAGGCGGCCCTCGACGGTGCAGTAGCCGCGATCGTCCATTGCCGCGAGGTCGCCCGTGTGGAGCCAGCCGTCGGTGTCGATGGCCTCCGCGGTGGCCTCTGGCATCTCGAAGTACTCGTGCATGACGTGGTAGCCGCGAGTCAGGTACTCGCCGACTTCGCCGATCGGCAGCGTCTCGCCCGACTCGGGATCGACGATGCGCACCTCGACGTTCGGCATTGGTAGGCCAATGGTGCCAGCTTTGTCTTCGATCGTGTCGGTTGGCCGCGTCATCGATGACACCGGTGAGCATTCGGTCTGACCGAAGATGATCGTGAATGGAGCACCCAATTTTTCTTCCAAGGTCCGCACGAGATGTTCGGGAACGAGTGAGCCGCCGGAGCAGAGGGCTTTGAGTGGCGAGAGGTCGGCACCGGCGAAGTCTGGATGTTCGAGGATGGCGACGAGCATGGTCGGCACACCGAGCATGGTGTTTGACTTGTATGTCTGGGACAGTTCGATCACGAGCCCTGGTTCGAACTCGCGAACAAGGACCTGCGTGAGGTGTTTCGACACACAGCCAAGGACACCCACCACGCTGCCGCCCGTGTGGAAAAGGGGCATGGTCTGGACGTACACGTCGCCATCGTCGATGCCGAGCCGGTCGACAAAATGGTGTCCGTTGTTGACGAGCCCTCGGTGATGCAGGAGTGCGCCCTTGGGGAATCCTGTCGTGCCCGAGGTGTACTGCAACATGACGGGATCGGTCGAAGCGACCTCGGGGAGTTCGCCGGTGAACTGATCGGCTCCGGCGAGGAAGTCGTCCCAGTCGTCGAAGCTGATGATGTCTTGGAGTTCGGGGCAGTCGGCCTGGACGCCTTGAGCCGTGGCGAGCATCGCGTTGCCGCGATGTGATGGCACGACAAATATTGCCCTTGCCTTCGACTGTGTGAGCACGTACTGCAACTCGTGTCGCTGAAACGCCGGGTTGACGGTGACAATCACCATGCCTGCCAACGCGCAGCCGAACTCGAGGAGTTCCCATTCAGGAATGTTGTGTGCCCAGATGGCGATGTGGCTCCCTGGCGCGAACCGGTGGAGCAACGCTCGAGCTGTGCGTTCGGAGTCGGCGAGCAGTTCGGCGTAGGTCCACTGACGACGGACCGCTCCGTCACCCAGTGGGATACCTTCGATCAAGCCGAGCTGATCAGGTGCCGCTGCGGCGGCTGAGCGGAGCAGGTCTCCGATCGTGAGATCGTGGACCGGGGGTGTCGACACACCAATGGCGTGTGACGTCGTAAGTGGAACTGGCTCCGTCATTTCGCCAGAGTAAGCGGTGGGGTGGGGGCGTCGACGAGCTTGCCGTGTGCGCCCCCTCGCTCAGGGCCGACCATTGGCAATGGGCGGGACACTTCGCACGGTTGCTCCGCCGCACTACTCCACCGATCGGTACACCGAATGAAGGTGCTCATGTGGGGAGAGCACGCGCCGGTCGAGCGCGTGGTGGAGGGCGGAGGACCAACTGGCTCGGATAACGCATGCATGGCGAGTGGCCGCGGACCCTCTCGTCTGAGAGGATCGTGCAGGGAATTGGTCGCCGGTGGAGTTGATGCTGATGTCTGGTGAACAAGATGGGGATCCGTCTGTTGCTGCGTATGACAGCGAACTCGTGCCGTTGGCCGAGCCGAAGGTCGATTGTCTCGGGCCAATTCGATCTCGTCGCGCCGGAGCTCTCGTCTCGCATCGCTGACCTCGCGTGTGGTGGCGGGCTGATCGTTCGACACCTGTTCGGCCGGAACGGAACGGGGGGGGGGTGTTCCTGTCTTGTTGTCAAGCGGCTGCTGCGAGTTTCTTCGACCGTGATGGGTCGTAGGGGGTGGCGGTGGTGAGCATGGCGTGGATGAGGTTGCAGCGTCTTCGTGCGACGCAGATGACCGCTGCGTTGTGCTGCTTTCCTTCGGCGCGTTTGCGTTGGTAGTAGGCGCGGGCGTCGGGGTCGTGTTGGGTCGCGACGAATGCTGCGAGGAACATGGCGTTCTTGAGGCGGTGGTTGCCGCCTCGGTGTTGGAACGCGCCGTTGATTGAGCTTCCGGATCGCCAGTCGGTTGGCGACAGTCCGGCGTAGGACGCGAGGCGTGAGCCGTTCGCGAAGCGGGTCGGGTCACCGATCTCGGCGAGGGTTCGTGCTCCGGTCCTGGGACCGAACCCGCAGAGAGTCACCAGGACCTTGCCGAGAGGGTGGGAAAGAAATGCCTCCTCGATCTTGGCAGCGAGCCGCGGTGAGCGCTTCTTGATCGTGTTGCGGATCCGGGTCTTACCGGCAGCCCGCATCGCGGTCGGCGTCGACCACTTCGCGAGAAGATCGCGGACACCGACCTG
>NZ_JBDNIJ010000054.1:0-17224 GCF_041688325.1 Ilumatobacter sp. | reverse complement strand
GCGAACGCGATCGACTGGAACACCGGCATCAGGACCGATGGCAGGAAAGCCGAGGGCAGTCGGGTGATGTTGACGATGCTGCGCTTGGCGAGGCCAACCGCCGCAGCACTGTGCGGTGTGCGCCGAGTGTTGATCGGCCGAATGGGCTGATCTGTTGTCATCACGATGCTCCCAATCGGTGGCGGAGGGCTCGGAGTGACAGGGCAATCGAGACAACGGCGAGTGCGGCGGGGACGAGAATCGCTCGGGCCAACGCTGATGCGGACACGCCCTCTATGACGAGAGCGCGCATCCCTTCGACGAGGTGAGAAACCGGGTTGAAGTCGGCAAGGGTGCCGTAGACGCCGCTCATTGTTTCGCGTGGGAAGAAAGCCGACGAGAAGAACAAGGCGATGAACAGCAGTGGGAAGGCGCCCTGGACCGCTTCGGCTGAGCCGGTGAGGAGTGCCATTGCCGACATGAGGGCGCCGATGGCCAGTGCGAGGATTGTGCCGCTGACCATCAGGCCGACCACGCCGCCGACGCCACCTTTGATGCTGAGGCCGAATGGTAAGAGCACCAGGACGAAGAAGAGTGTTTGAGATGCGCCGTAGGCCATGCCGCCAGCCATGCGCCCGACGATGATGCCAGTGCGGGTCGACGGGGAAGCGAGCAGGCGATCGAAGAATCCATTCTCGATATCGGTGGCGAGTGCTGTCGCTCCGGTCGTCGATCCGAAGAGGATGCCCTGGACGATTGCCCCGGCAAGCGCGAAGTCGAGATATGAATCGACCGCAGGGAACCCGGGCAATTCGGTCGAGCGGGAGAACGACGAGGTTCCCAATGCGGCGAAAAACAACGGGAAGATGAGCGACGGGATGACCAGCGACGGCTGGCGGAGTAGCGATTGCATGGAGCGCACCGACAGGGCCCACGTTTGAGCGACCCTCGATGTCTGCGCCGGCGCCCTCGTCGGGGCGATCGGTGCTGTGGTGACAGGCGACCTCACGATTCGGCCCCTTCGAGGCGGTGGCCGGTCGCCTCGGCGAACACGTCGTCGAGGCTTGGCTCGCGGAGTTCAAGGTTGCGCACGGTGATGCCTGCGTCGTCGAGTTCGCGCACCACGCTCGAGACGGCGCTCGGCCCTTCGCGCAGGCCGACACCGAGCGACCCCTCGGGGCTCGGGCGGAGGTCGCCGAATTTGGCGAGCAGGCCGGTCGCAATCTGATGCGATGGCTCGTCGACCGTGATGAACAGGGTCGGCGAACCGACTTCGGCTTTAAGTTCGGTCGGGCGGCCCTTGCGAACGATCACGCCGTGGTCGATAATCGCAATGCGCTCAGCGAGTTGGTCAGCCTCTTCGAGGTATTGGGTCGTCAAGAGGACCGTGGTGCCGTCGTTGTTGAGGCGGCGGATTTCTTCCCAGAGCGAAATGCGGCTCATCGGGTCGAGGCCGGTGGTCGGCTCGTCGAGAAACAGGACCGACGGCTCGTGGATGAGCGAGAGGGCGAGGTCGAGTCGGCGGCGCATACCGCCCGAGTAGGTGCCGACGCGGCGTCCGCCCGCGGCAGTGAGCCCGACGCGTTCGAGGAGTTCGCCGGCCCGCTGGTGGTGTTGCGCCTTGGGGAGACCATAGAGCACAGCTTGCAGCCGCAGCAGTTCGGTACCGGTCATCAAGGGGTCGATGGCGGCGTCTTGGAGTGCCACGCCGATGTTGCGTCGAACGCTGTCGGCTTCGGTGACGATATCGAATCCGGCGACTCGACCAGTTCCGCCAGTGGGGCGGAGCAGGGTGGTCAGCATGCGGACGGTGGTCGACTTGCCAGCGCCGTTCGGGCCCAGGAAGCCAAAGATCTCACCGGGCTGGATTTGGAGGTCGACGCCGTCGACTGCCTTGACGATGTCGTCACCTGAGCCAAAATGTCGTTGCAGACCCTCGGCGACGATGGGCAATGCAGATTCGGCCATTTGTGAATACTGTCGGTCATTGCGGTCGCAACGCACTGTGACTTTGGTCAGCGCTTTCTGAGCGCATAGGTAGCGCTTGGTCAGCGCAGAGTTAGATGGTGAGGACCATTGCGCCGACATGCTGTTTGCGCTGGAACGCCTCTTGGGCTTCGTGGATTTGTTCGAGAGCGTAGACAGCGCCGACGACCGGCCGGGCGTCGCCGCGCTCGATGATGTTGACGAGGTCGGTGAAGACGGCGGGTTCGTAGATGGTGGTGCCGTGGAACTCGAGGTCATTGAGGTACAGCGTTCGCAGGTCGAGGTCGACAACCGGCCCGGCGATGGCACCGCAGGTGACGTAGCGGCCACCTCGGCGCAGTGACTCGAACCAGCCGGGGGTGTCGGGGCCACCGACGACGTCGGCGACGACGTCGAACAGACCACCGTTGGCATCACGCGCTGCGCCATGGAGGTCGACCTGGGACCGATTGATGACGTGATCGGCGCCGAGCGCCCGCACTCCGTCGGCCTTGCTGGCGCTGCACACTGCAGTGACGGTTGCACCGCGCAGTTTCGCCAGGCTGACGAGCGCTGAGCCGACGCCACCAGACGCTCCGGTGATCAGAATGCTGTCGCCGGCGGTGAGTCGGATGCGGTGCTGCATGTGGTTTGCTGTTGCCCACGAGCAGGGAAAACTGGCCAACTCGACGTCGGTCAATTGGCTGTTATGCACGTGCACGTTCCGAGCGGGCACCGAGACGTATTCAGCGAACCCGCCGTCTCGTTCACTGCCGAGGTAGCCGGCGAGCTCGCGGCGCATTGGCTCGTCGACGTCGCGCAAGCAGCAATCAACCAGCGCTCGTCGCCCGATGAGTGCCTCGTCGACATCTGCGCCGACAGCAACGACTCGGCCGCTTGGATCGGCGCCCTGGATCCTGGGGAACTGAAACCCGCTGCCACTCCACGTGCCGTCTTCGGATTTTGCGTCGGCAAACCCATCGCTGCTGGTGGCCTCGGTGACCGACTTGCTGTACCAGCCGACCCGCGTGTTGATGTCGGTGTTGTTCATGCCGCAGGCAGCGACATGAATCAGCACCTCGTCGGCTGCGGGTACCGGAACTGGCACGTCGTCGCGCAGAACGAGAACTTCTGGGCCGCCCAGCCCGGTCAGGACTGCGGCGCGCATCGTTCCGGGAATCAAGCGCTGCGCAGGATTTGCCGGACCAGGGGTTCGTAGTGCTCGAGCGGGTTGCTGACGTAGTCGGCATCGAATGCCGTCTGGTCGTACTTGGCACAGAACTCTTCGGTGTGGTCAAAGAACTCACTGTCGCGGAATTTTTCGCGCGCGTCTTTGTCCATCCCGAGGTGGTGCCAGAAGTAATAACCCTGGAACTCGCCGTGGTGCTTGACCATGAAGTGGTTCGCCTCGGAGACGAACGGCTTGACGATGCCAGCGGCGATCGAAGGGTGATTGAACGGGCTGAGCGTGTCACCGATGTCGTGGATCAGGGCGCAGAACACGTACTCGTCGTCCTTGCCGTCTTTCTCGGCTCGTGTCGCAGTCTGGAGGCTGTGCTCCAAACGGTTGATGGGGAAGCCGCCGTAGTCTTCACCGAGTTCGCCCAGCAGGCCGATGACGCGATCAGCGACGAGGCCCTGGGTGACGCTGAGCTGCGGCGCGATAATGGCCCAGTCTTGCGCAGTCGATTCTTCGAAGCTTTTGAACGACGTGCGTTCGTGAGTCTCGGTGGCTTTCGCGGTGTCGGTCATGGTGTGCTCCCTCGGTTGTTCGTTGTGGGCGGTCACACTGTGCCTGGCACAGTGTGACCGCCTTGTCTCACTGTGCGGCTTGGATGGCCTGCCACACGCGCTCGGCGGTGGCGGGCATGTCGATGTGCTTGACGCCGAGATGGCTGACGGCGTCGATAACGGCCGACTGCACGGCTGGCGTGGAACCAATGGTTCCGGACTCGCCGATGCCTTTGACGCCGAGCGGGTTGACGAACGTCGGGGTCTCCATGTGGATGACTTCGAAGCTCGGCAGTTCGGCGGCTGAGATCATGCCGTAGTCGGCGAGGTTCGACGTGATCGGGTTGCCGTCTTCGTCGTAACGCACTTCTTCGAGCAGCGCCTGAGCGGCGCCCTGTGCGATGCCGCCGTGAATCTGCCCGTCGAGCAGTAGCGGGTTGACCACGCGGCCAGCGTCGTCGCAGGCGATTTGGCGCAGGTGCTTGACCTGGCCGGTGCCGATGTCGACTTCGACCACAGCGATGTGAGCGCCGAACGGGAACGTCGGCATGTCGGCGACGAACGTGGTGGTCAGGGTCATCTCGTCGCCCTGCTGCTTGGCAGCGATGGCGACCTCGGACCAGGTCTTGGACACGGCGGGCGTGCCAGCGACATGGAACTTGCCGGACTCGGTGTCGAGCACCACGTCGGCTTCGTCGGCTTCGAGCAGTTGTGCTGCGACCTTCTTGGCCTTCTCAGCGATTTCGGCGCCGGCCTGGCTGACCGCCGCGCCACCCTGTTGGAGCGAGCGCGAGCCCATGGTGCCGCCGCCGACCGGGACACGATCAGTGTCGCCGAAGACCAGCGTCATGTCGTCGATCGGGATGCCGGTCTGCTCGCTGGCGAGCATCGACCATGCGGTGTCATGGCCCTGACCCTGCGGCGTCGTGCCGGTGTAGATGGTGGCGGTGCCATCGTCGTTGATCTCGATCTTGGCGTCTTCCTGCTTGGGATCGACGCCACCGGTGATTTCGACGTAGACGCAGACGCCGATACCGAGCTGCTTTTCGGCGCCGGACTCGCGGCGGGCGGCCTGCTCGGCGCGGAGGTCGCTGTAACCAGCGGCCTCGATGGCCTTGTCAAGGGCACCTTCGAAGTCACCGACGTCGTAGACCTGTCCAATGGAGGTGGTGTACGGCTCCATGAACTTGGGGATCAGGTTCATGCGACGGACGTCGACAGGGTCCATGCCGATTTCGCCGGCGAACAAGTCCATTGCCCGCTCGATTGCCGCTGTGGCTTCGGGGCGACCAGCACCGCGGTAGGCGGTGATCGGTGTCGTGTTGGTGACGACGGATGTGGTGCGCACCTCGATGTTCGGGATGTCATAGACGGCAGCGGCCATTGGGCGGGTGAAGAACGGGGCGAGGATTGTGCCCATGCCGACGAAGGCACCGCAGTCTTGGATGCCGTGCAGTTGGTAGTGCGTAACGTCGCCCGCTTTGGTGCCGCCCATGGTGACGTACTGCAGCTGTGCGCGGCCGTGGCCGAGCATCATCATTGATTCGCTGCGGGTCTCACGCCAGCGAACTGGGCGATTGAGTTCTTTGGCGAGCGTGCCGAGCAGCATCTCTTCGGGGTAGGCGTCGATCTTGGCGCCGAAGCCACCGCCGACGTCGGGGGTGATGATCCGAAGGTCGCCATCGTCGCAACCGTTGGCAGCGACGAATGCTGCCTTGGCGCCCTGCGCGTGCTGCGAGGAGACCCACTGGGTGAGGCGACCTTCGTGCCACACGGCGGCTGATGCGCGAACTTCGAGCGGGCACGGGGCAACGCGCTGGTTCATGAAGCGGCCGCTGATGACGACTTCGCAGTCTTTGAAGAACTCATCGGTGTCGCTGTTCTCGGGCAAGCCAAGCGCAGTGGTGTCGAACACGGCGTTGCTGCCAGCTGCTTCGTAGATGAGGGTTTCGGAAGCGAGTGCGCCCTCGAGGTCGATGAGCGTCGGGAGGAAGTCGACTTCGGCGAAGATCATCTCGGCAGCATCGGTCGCCTGCTGCAGGGTTTCGGCGACGACCACGGCGATCGGCTCACCGACGTGACGGACCTTGTCGCTGGCGAGCAACGTGCGCGCCGCGGCAGGGTTGAATGGCGAAGGGATTGGCTCGAGGCCGAGCGACTCGGCAGTGTGTACGGCGAGCACGCCGGGCATTCCGATTGCGCCCTCGATGTCGATCGACAGGATCTTGCCGTGGGCAACCGCTGATCGGGCGTAGACAGCCTGGGCCGCACCAACGAGGCGGGGATCGCTGACGTCGTCTGCGTAGATGCCGCCCGTCGTCAGGAACTTCGGATCTTCTTTGCGCTGAACGCGGTTACCAAGAATGCTGCCACCAGCCACGTGAACCCCTGTCGTGGATCGATGGGAACCTCGGTCGTGAGGCTCCCTGTGACGAACAACCTAGTCGGTCGGTGCGGGTGCAGGCCCAGCTGAGCGGGCAGCAAAAATCTCACTGACCACGTTGTACGGCCAGCCGTCAGGGAGGTCGGCGGGCAGCGGAGGCGTGGGGAGTACGGAGGTTCGCTCTTCGCCGATCAGCACGAAACCGATCTCTTCACGAGCGGCCTCTTTGACACCGTCGTCGGTCTTCAACCGATTGACCTCGGCAGCGAGTTGGCCATTGACTCGTTGCAGTTCGTCAAGCTGCGCTTGGCGCTGCACGAGATCAACGTCTTGGTCCTGCCACGTACCAATCGGCAGGACGAACACCGCAGCAGCCAAGGTGCCAACGACGATCAGCACCGCAAGGCCAGCGAAGAGTGCGAACTTGGGTCGTCGTGAGACGCGCTTCTCGATCGGGATCGACCGGGTGATGTCGGCAAGGCGCGACGAGCCGCCTTTGGAGGCAGGTGCTTCGATTTTAGGCCGACGAATCGACGTCGTTTTGGACCTGCTCACCAACCCATCATCTCAGGTTGGGGCCCGATTTCCGCGCCACAAGGAGTGAACGTCTCTCGGCTTGTGACCGGCTCACAGGGGGACGCTCAGACGGGGAGTGGGAACGTCAGGCGGCGAGTCGGTATTCGCCATCGACTACCGCGATATAGACCGCGTCGATTCGGCCGGTGTTGCGGAGTGCAGATTCGACAGCGTTCCTTGCATCGGGGTGGACCGATCGCCGGGGAAGTCGGGCGCGGATGATGTCGGTTCGGGTGCGTTGCCCGGTGGGGCCCATGGCGGTGCCGTTGGCGCGTGTTGTTTCGATGTGGTCGGTGGTGATGCGGGTTCGTTGGAGTTTGGTTCGGTGTTTGTGGCGGTTGTGGCGGGAGCATTCGAGCCCGGCGTTGGCGAGCGAGGTGTGGCTGGGCGACCAGATCTGCCGGCGCGCCCGAGTCGTGAACGGAACCAACCACCGGCGGGTCCCCACCACGATGACGGCTCCGAGCGAGCACCTGACAGCGACGCAGGACGGAGTCCTGCTTGGAGCGCTGAAGCAAAACAGTTGACCCGGCCAGGCCGCCCGGAAACGAACGCCCCATGGGTGAGCCCGAGGCAGTTTCTTTGCGGCGTTGCGTTAGCGGTGGGGCGGTCGCCGACGCGCGGGTTGGCGCGTAGCCGGGCGAGTTCGTTGGCTTTGGCGAGCCCGATGTGGCCGTTTGAGGAGTGCGTTTCAGGCGCCGGCCACGGTGTCGAGGAGTGCTGCGACTTTGATGGTGCTGGCGCCTGGCTGTTTGACCAGTTGAGGTTGGCCCGCAGGAATGCTTTGACTGATCGGTGTCCGTCGTCGTGGAACGGGCCGCGTCGTTCGACTTCGCGTGTGATTGCGGCTTGCTCGGCTGCGAGTCGGCGGGTGTCGAGTTCGTTGGTTCGCAGCCGTTCGATGAGTGCCGGTTCGCCGACTGGAAGGCGGGCGATCAGCCGAAGGCGATGACGCCGATGACGCCGGCCATCACCAGGGCGCTCGCGGCGTATTCGCTACGTTCGTGACGCTCGTGGAGCCAGAACACCGAGATTGCAAAAGCCATCAGCAGCTCGACCTGGCCGAGGGTGCGGACCTTCGTGGCATTCGTGAGGGTGACCGCGGTGGCCCAGCCAGCCGAACCGGCGACGCTGAGGATGCCGACGGGGAGTGCGGCACGCCAGTTGCGGTAGACGGCGACCAGCTCACTCCGATTCGTTGCGGCGAGCTGCGTACCGTTGAGCATCGTCTGGATGCCGAGCATGACGGTCACCGTGAGCACCGCCCGATGCCAGACTGGTGCGTCGCCGAGTGAGTTCGAGGCTGCTCGGATCCCAACGGCGGCAACGGCAAACCCGGCCGCGGCAAGAACGCCCATGAGTGCCGCCGGGTCTCCGGCGCTGGACAGTGCGGCCCGCAAGCCGCCCCGCGCTGCGAGCCAGGCGACCCCCACCATGCAGATGACCACTGCGACCCAACCCAGTGGGGCAAGTGGTTCGCCCAGCGCGACTGCAGACACGATCGCGACGAGGACGATTTCGGTCTTGGCATAGACCGTGCCGATCGCGAAGTCGCGAAGATCGAACGACTTGAGGAGCGCCAACGTCCCACCGATCTGGGCGATCCCGGCGCCGGCGATGATCGGCCAGAAACGCAGTGGGATGTCGGGAAGCCCCCTCCGACTGATCACGTAGGTTGCGACAGCTGCGATGAGCGCGAGCGGAAAGCCGTAGGCGTAGCGGACGTAACCGGCCGCGTTGACGCTGAGGATCGAGCGCAGCTGATGCTGACGCGCCGTGCGCAGAATCTGAAACGTCGCTGCTGCCAGTGTGATCGGGACCCACATATCAACGTCTCAAACTGTGAGACGAATAATCCGACATGTGGACACACTAATGGCCTGTGCTCGTCGGCTTCGATCTGGAAGTCAGGTCGGAGAGACGGGATACCAGGTGTCGTCGTTGACCAGGATGCTGTCGGCCTCGGTGGGGCCCCACGAGCCGCGGAAGTACGGGTGGATAGTCCCGCCGTTGTCAAGCGCTGGCTGCACGATGCGCCATGTGCCCTCGACCACGTCTTGCCGGGCGAAGCGTCGTAGCGAACCTTGCAAGGCATCGCCGAGGAGTCGCTCGTACGCGTCTTGTCGCTCGCCGAGGGCTGCTGCGAAGTCGACATTCACGTCGATCTCTTCGCTGTCCATATTCGGCCCCGGAGTCTTGGCCTGCAGGGCGAAGGTGACACCGTCGTTCTTGCCGAGGCGCAACCGGATCAGGTTGCGCCCAGGTGGCGGCCCGCCGGCCTCGTCAAACAGCATCCGTGGCGGATCGCGTAGTTCGATCACGACCTCGGTTGCGTCCTGTTCGAGTGCCTTGCCGACGCGGACGTACCACGGGACGCCGGCCCATCGCCAGGAATCGATCTCGAGGCGTGCCGCGGCGAACGTTTCGACCTCGGTCCCCTCCGCCACACCTGGCTCATCGCGATAGCCGACGTACTGGCCGCGCACGAGTGCGTTGCAGTCCATCGGCCGCATGGCAGCAAAGACCTTGGCTCTCTCGTCTTGCAGGAAGCCAGCATCAGCACCGACAGGTGGTTCCATCGCGAGGAGCGCGACCACTTGCAGAAGGTGATTCTGGAAGACATCGCGGATCGCGCCGACCGAGTCGTAGAACGAACCGCGGCCCTCGACACCGATCTCCTCGGACATCGTGACCTGCACGCTGCGTACGTAGTTGCGGTTCCAGACCGGCTCCAGCAGCGTGTTGGCGAAGCGAAACACCAGGACGTCTTCGACCGCTTCCTTGCCGAGGTAGTGGTCGATCCGGAAAATGTGGTCTTCGGGGAAGATCGAGTGCAGCGTCTTGTTCAACTCAACAGCGGATGCATAATCGCGTCCGAACGGCTTCTCGACGACGATGCGGCCGCGGTGGTGCAGATCAACCGATGCGAGCTTTTCTGCCACCATCGGGAACAGCGAGGGCGGGATTGCCATGTAGTAGACGGCGACCTCGGACTTGTACTTGTCGAGCGTCGATTTCAGATCGTTCCAGGTCGATTCGTCGGCGTAGTTGCCCTGCACCAGATCGAGCCGGTCGCACAGCGCGTCGACGACCAAGGGGTCGGCATCGTCGACATGATTCTCGATCGATTCGCGGGCATGGGTCCGAAAGTCGTCGGCGCTCCAGTCGCTGCGGGCCACGCCGATGACGGGGACGTCGAGCGAGCCTGAATCTTGCATGTGATACAGCGCCGGGAAGAGCTTGCGCTTGGCGAGGTCGCCGGTGGCGCCGAAGAGGACAAGTGCGTCAGCAGTGGGCTGCTGGGCGTTGATCTGCCCTGTGTCGACGTGAGTGAGGGGCGGCGCTGTGGTTGCTTTGCTCATCGTGTGCTTTCCTTGCTCTCCTTGTGCCCACCGAAGCCGGCGCGCATGGCTGACAGGACCTTGTCGGCGACGTCGCTGCGGCCCCGGCTTGAGAATCGTTGGTAGAGCGCGGCAGAGAGGACTGGCACGGGGACGCCTTCGTCGATTGCCGCGTTGATCGTCCAGCGGCCCTCGCCGGAGTCGCTGACGTGCCCGGAGTACGCGGAGAGTTCGCCGTCGATTTGGTACGCCTCAGCGGTGAGGTCGAGGAGCCACGAGGTGATGACCGAACCGCGGCGCCACACTTCGGTGACCTTCGGGATGTCGATGTCGTACTGGTAGTACTCGGCTGCATCGAGCGGGGCGGTCTCGGCGTCGACTGCGTGATCGATCTTGCCAATGTTCGCTTTGGCGAGCACGTTGATGCCTTCGGCGTAGGCCGCCATCAATCCGTACTCGATGCCGTTGTGGACCATTTTGACGAAGTGGCCAGCGCCGCTTGGACCGCAATGCAGCCAGCCGCGTTCTTCGGGAGCAATCTCGCCGGTGCGACCGGGGGTGCGCTTGGCGCCTTCGACACCGGGGGCAAGTGTGTCGAACACCGATTGGAGTCGGCCGACAGCGGTGTCGTCGCCGCCGATCATCAGGCAGTAGCCGCGCTCGAGGCCGAGGATGCCGCCGCTGGTGCCGACGTCGACGTAGTGGATGTTCTTGTCGGCCAGTTCCGTCGAACGGTCGACGTCGAGGTGGTACCAGGAGTTGCCACCGTCGATGATCGTGTCGTCTTCGTCGAGGAGCGGAACGAGCTGCTCGAGTGTGCCGCCGACGTATGCGGCGGGCACCATGATCCAGATCGAGCGTGGTGCTTCGAGCTTGCTGACGAGCTCTTTGAGCGAGCGGGCCCCGACGGCGCCTTCACCTTCCAATTCGGCGATCGGATCTTCGTTGACGTCGTAGGCCACACAGGTGTGGCCGTCGGCCATCAGACGGCGAACCATGTTGGCCCCCATGCGGCCGAGGCCGATCATGCCGAGTTGTGCGACCTGTTTCGTTTCGCTCATGGTTGATAGGTTGCCACGAAGACTTCCGCATTCGCCGGCCCCCAATCTGAGTCACCCGAAAGTGTCACGAAAGTCTCCCGCTCGCATTCTCGCTGCTACCCGTCTGCGGATCGCCTGCCACTCTCTTTGAGACGAGTCATGTCGCCGTTGCCTGCGAACTGCCTCCACAGTGAATCGAGGGCGGGGATGCTGTTGGCGATCAGGTTGTCGAGGTCGTGGATGTGGCCATCCCTGATTGCACCGTCCGGTTCGATGTCAAGAGCGTCGAGCCGCGTGCCAACCTCGACCCAATGCTCGGCCGACACGCTGTCAACTGCCAGGTCGGCGTGGTCCTCAGGATGGTCGTGGACGTACTGCAGGATCGAGAGTTGAATGCCGCGGTAGGTGGTGGACCCGAACGATGTGTCGACGATGTCGTCGGGCTCGACCTCGGAACCGAGATCTGTCGCGCTGGAGACCACCTGGTTGACGACGGTCTGGGTGACCACGCCGACACCGGTTGCCGACACCCACGAGCCGGCACCGAACCCGATGAGGTCACCGATTCGCTGGCGACGCGCCGTTTCGGCCGCAGCGGCGAGCGCGAGTTCCGCCTGCTCGTCGGTCAGCCCGTCCCGCAGGAGCAGTCCAAGCCGGGCGATTGATTCCACTCCGGTGCGGTCGATGACAGAAGCACCCAGGTCGTTGATCACTCGGTCGGTGTACGCGCCAAGGACGACGCCGATGGTCATCCTCGCGTCCGGGTCGCGCATGACAGTCCCGAACAGATTGGTGACGGCATCGCGATCGCCGAGCACGCCGACCGAATCGCCGCTGTCGATGTGAATGCGGATGACGTCGTCTTCGAGGCCCGCACCGATGCCGTAGGTCAGCGTGTCGACGTAGCCGAACATCGAGTCGGCGACACCCTGAGCCAAGCCGGGATGGAAGCCGTCGTCGAACTTGCCATCGGCCAACGCGGTGAGGTTCTCGAGTACGCCCCAGCCATCGAGCAAACGCGTTGGGTCGGCTTCAACTGCGTCGTAGAGGCCGGTCCTGACGAAGTCGCGAGCAATGGCCCGGTCGAGTGTGGTGGCACCAGCGAGCGCGGCCAGCACAGCGCTGTCGCCGAGGAGGTCGAGTGCCGCGGAGGGGCTGGCCGTCAGAATGTGGGACATCACCGTCTCGATCGCTTCGACGTGCACGCCACTCGACCACTGACCTGATTCGAGGAGGCCGGGCAACGCGGCCTGGCTGAACGCAAGTGGGAAGTTGGCGTGACCGATTGCGATGGCGACGAGGGGGTGCTGATCGATCTCGTTGATGAGGCGAATGGCGAACGACTCGTCGACCGCCACACGCGTCGCGAGTTCGGCCGCAAGGTCGGGGAACTCGTCCGACCAGAACGGCTCGCCGTCCGCGATGCGTTCGGTAATCGACCCCTTGCCATCGCCACGCGTATTGAGGTGGCCTGCGACGTACAGCTCGTGCAGGATGTCGTCGTCGCTCATCGTTGCGAATCGACCCACGGTCGGGGTGGCGTCGCCGAATGTGAGCCACTGGCTGAAGCGCTCGGCGATGTCGGCCAAGCTGATCAGCATCGAAGAACTCCAGGTGATCATCGCGTTGCTTGCACGGATGGCCACGATGAGCGGGAGCCAATGATCTTCGAGGTTGCGGCGGGTGAGGACGACAGCACGGATTGCAGACGCCGCGGCGGGGTCGGAACTGCGGATCGACATGAGGTCGGCGATGGCCGCTCGAGCATGCAAGTGCAGCGCGTCGACGCGCTGCGGGTGATATCCGGTTTCGACGCTCAACTGGCTCTGCCCGGCTGGAGAGCAGCGGCCTGGTCGAGGCGAGCGGCTTGCTGGTCGAAGAGGTATGCCTGCCAGCGCAGACCGTCAACTTCGGCATGGAGCTGGGCTTGATTGTGGCGCAGCAGATTGACGCAGAGCAGTGGGCGCCGGCCGCGCCACGTGTCGTTGCCGGCATGGCGTTCCAGCGACATCGCCATGCTGGACTCGATGCGGCTCGCCAGATGGCGCAACCGTTGCGCCCGGTGCCGCAGTTCGATCGCTTCGTGTCCTGGCATGGCGGCCCCTTTGGCTGTGAGACGGTCCTGACGTGGAACGCCATCGTTGAACCAGTGGGCAGCGATCTCGCCAAAGCGGAAACGGCGACCCGATTCGGGGCCGCAATTCGAGGGAGCAGGGGCGGGGAGGGGGCGTCAGCGCAGGTGCAGCAGGATGCGGTGGTGGGGGAGGTCGGTTGCTTCGCTCATGAACTCGTCGCTGACGATCTCGAACCCGGCGCCGGTGTAAAAGCCGAGGACGGTGGTCCGAGCGTTTGCCCAGACGTGGTCGGCGTCGCGTTCGCGAGCGGTCTCGATGCCCGCCCTGAGCAGGAGTGCGCCGACGCCGACTCCGCGGGTGGCAGGTGATGGGTCGGTTGCCATGCCACGCAATTGCAAGCCGGCAGCACCTGTCACGGTGACATCGGGCGACGGCATTGTCAGCCACGTTGAGATCGCAATGATTGTGTTGCTGTCGTCGCAGACGCCAAGGTGCACGGTGCTCTCGAGCTCGTCGCCAGCCCATTCGACATCGCTCGACGGTGTTGCGTCGCGCAGGACACGTAGCCGCAGGTCGTGTGTGTCAGCAGCGTCGATCGGGACGACGCGGTACTCAGCCATCGATCTGATCCATTCGGACCGACCTCGAAGCGATGGCGTCGGCCTCGGCCGGGTCGTGGGTCACGAGGACTGCGGTGATCGAGTGGTCAACGAGGAGTTGTGCCAGTTGTGTCGCGAGGTGGTCGTGGAGTTCTCGATCGAGACCGCTGAGCGGTTCATCGAGCAGGACCACGCTCGGCTCTGTCGCCAACGTACGCGCCAGCGCAACGCGCTTTGCTTCGCCGCCGGACAACTCGGTGACGTTGCGACGTTCGAAGCCAGCGAGACCGACTCGGTCGAGCCACGCCGCCCCACGGTCCTGCCGCTCGACCTTGCCGACCCCGGCGACCCGCAGGCCGTAGGCCACGTTGTCGATTGTCGACATATGTGGAAACAGCTGGTTGTCCTGGAACACCATGCCGACACCGCGCTGATGTGCCGGCAGCGACGTGATGTCGTTCGTGCCGATCCAGACGGTCCCAGAGTCCGGCCGAAGGATCCCGGCGATGACACGCAGCAGCGTGGTCTTGCCGCTGCCGGACGGTCCGAGCAAGGCGACCACCTCGGCGTGGTCGACCCTGAGGGTCGCCTGGCGCAGCACGTCGGTCGTGTCGAAGCGGACGCCGATTTGCTCGACGCGAAGGTGACTCATCGATCGACAGTCTGGCCGCCAGCGCGTCGATGCGCGAGCCCGGTGACATCGTGGAAGCGACTCACGCCGACCACCAAGCTCACGGTTGCCACAGCCAGGATCGTTGCGAGGGCGTAGCCCTGGGCTTGGAGGAGTGATCCCGTTCGACCGAGCAGTTCGTCGATAGCAATCGGCAAGGTCTCGCCGCCGGAGCGAGAGAGGAAGCTCGTTGCTCCGAACTCTCCGAGGGAGATCGCTGCAGCGAGCGCTGCGCCAACGGCAAGTGGCCGCCAGAGGAACGGGACGATCACGTCCCACCAGGCGCGAGTTGGTGATGCGCCGAGCGTTGCTGCGGCGTCCTGCAGCGACGGGTCGACCGACCGGAGAACCCCAACGGTGGTGCGGACAACGAATGGCAGAGCGACGAGGGCATGGCCGACCGGGACGAGCCACCATTCGGCTCGCCAGTCGACCGGCGGCGTGTCGAACGTGATCAACATGCCGAAGCCGATGGTGACAGCGGATGTGCCGATCGGGAGCATGAGGCCGACGTCGAGGAGTCGCCCGCCTCGCCCGGCCGCGGCGATAGCGAGGCTGGCCATGGCGCCGAGCGCAACGGCGAAGCTGGTCGCCCACGCCGCATTCTGGATCGAGTTGACGAGCGCCTCGACGGGGTCGAGCCCGAGCCGGATCCCGGGCCTGACTTCGGCTTTGCCGAGTCTGGTCCAGGCGGCAGTCGACCAACCGGACGAGCTGCGGAACGAGCGGATCGCCATCGCTGCGAGCGGTGCGATGCAGAGGGCGGCCGTTCCGATGGCGACGGACGCCACGAAGCGGCGTTCACCCGTTGACTTGGCCCGGCGCCGGTCTTGTTCTGGTCGGAGGTCGACGGCCCGAGCATGGCGACGCTGGGCTCGAGTCGACCAGCTGACGACGGCGGCCAAGATCGCGAGCTGCAGCACGGAGAGCACCGCAGCGCCGCCGATATCGCCGAGTTGGGTCGCCCGTCGCCAGACCTCGATCTCCAGCGTTCGGGTTCCGGCCGAGCCGAGTATGCGAACCACTCCAAACGATGTGAACGTGAACAGGAAGATGATCGCACCGGCCGCGTTCAGCGACGGCCTGAGCAGCGGGAGGGAGATGTCGACGAAGACGCGCCATCGCGATGCGCCGAGGGTTGCGGCTGCCGATTCCATGTCGGTGGGAAGATGCTCCCAGAACGCCCCGACGGTTCGGACCATCACCGCCAGGTTGAACACGGCGTGCGCGGCGATCACCGCCCAGACTGACCGGTCGAGTGAATCGGGGAGCAGCGCCAAAAATGCGGCACCCATCACGACGGTCGGCAGCACAAAAATGGCGGTGAGTAGGCCGACGAGCAGCTGACGGCCGGGAAACTCGAATCGGGCCACAATGTACGCTGGCGCGAGCCCGACCAGCATAGTGATGCCTGTCGACACAACTGCTTGCCACAGGGTGAACCAGGCGACGTCCCACGTGGCGCCCCGGCTGAGCGTGTCGGCGACGGCGTTGCCGTTGATCGCCCGAGCCAGCAATGTTGCGAACGGCCAAAGATAGAAGACAGCAAGCCCCGCGATGGGCCCGACGGCGAGCGCGGCGACCACACGACTGGGGAGTCGATTGACCGGGCGCTGACCGTTGTTCATCGAGGCAAGTTTCCGGTCAGCCGAGGACCAGTGTCGACCACTCGTCGATCCAGTCGGAGCGGTTTTCGTCGATCAGGTCCGGGTCGAGTGTTCGTGATGTTTCGGGGACGACGGCGAAGTCGTTGAACTCCTGAGGGAGCGCAACGGCGCTGTTGGCCGGGTAGACGAACAGGTTCAACGCGAGCTCGGCCTGGAACTGCTCGCTACCGAGGAAGCGAACCAACTCTGCGGCCTCATCGGGATGGTCTGTTCCGGCCAGTACACCGGCGAACTCGATCTGTCGGAAGCAGGTTGACTCGATGACACCGGTGGGCGAATCGTCACGAGGGGGGTCGGCGAAGATCACTTCGGCCGGCGGGCTCGATCCGTAGCTGACGACGAGCGGACGGTCGCCACCGCCGGCCCACGTGAAGCTTCCGTAGTAGGCGTCGGTCCAACCGTCGACGACTTGCACACCGTTGTCCTTCAGTTGCTGCCAGTAGGCCTGCCAGCCATCGGCGCCGAACTCATCGATCGAGGCAAGCAAGAAGGCGAGGCCCGGCGAGGAGGTGGCGGGGTTCTGGACGACGAGAAGGTCGCGGTAGGCCGGGTCGGCGAGGTCTTGCAGCGAAGTCGGGACGGCGAGTTCGTTCTCGACGAAGTAGCCGATGTCGTAGTTGACGCACACATCTCCGAAGTCGACGGGGAGCGCTTCGCCGTTCGGCACGAGTGCGAGGAACTCGGCCGGCACGTTTTCCGGGTCGGCCAGGACGCCCAGCTCGAAGATTCCGTCCTGCAGCGCACGCGAGAGGAAAGTGTTGTCGATGCCCCACATGACGTCACCTTCAGGGTTGCCGACCGTGAGTGCAGCCTTCGAGAGCATCGTACCGGTGTCGCCGGCCACGAGCAGTTCGACGCCGATTGCGGTCTGTTCGGTGAATGCGTCGAGTGCAGCGTTGATCGAGGTGTCGGCCTCTGGGAACGAGTCGTACGTGACGAGCGTGATCGTGATGCGCGGCTCGGCTGGCTGGTCTGTCGCCGGCTCGGTGTCGGTCGGTTCCGCGTCGGTCAGATCTGTGGGCGGGGGCGCTGACTCGGTTGCGGGGAGCTCTGTTGCTGTCGGTGCACCAGTTGAGCTGTCGCTGGCACAGGCGGCAGCAGTCAGCCCGAGTAGGAGGGCACTTGCAATGATTGGTCGAGTTCTCATGTGGTGTGGTCCTTCTTGGAGTCGCCGGTGGTCGACGGCTGGTGGGGGTCG
>NZ_JBDNIJ010000053.1:0-20793 GCF_041688325.1 Ilumatobacter sp. | reverse complement strand
TGCTCACCCCGAAGCACCATGCTCGGTTTCTCAACTCGGGGTACTCGCACCTCCCGAAGCACGGGCCGGCCGAAGGTGGCCCGTTCGTCGAACTCGACGCCGCCGACGCGGCCGCTCGGGAACTCGTCGACGGTGCGACCGCACGAGTGTGGAACGGGCGGGCGTCCGTTCAGTTGCCCGTGAAGATCTCGACGCGGCTCCGACCTGGTGTCGTCGCTATCCCCTGGGGCTGGTGGATGCAAGATCACCCCGACGGCAAGGCCGCCAACGCCCTCACCAATGACACCCTGACCGAATGGGGTGGCGGCGTTGCCTACTCCGACACGCTCGTAGAAGTCGCTGCACTCGCCTGACATGACTGCGCTCGCCATTTGTGTGAGCGATTCCCGGATCCGACGGTGCTATCGCTCACACAAAACTCGGGGGCGCCTGCTTGCACGCTGATGTATCGCGCAAGATATTTAGGTCTCTCATCTTCAGCACTGTCTCATGCAGCAGCCGAGTGCATCTCAACGCTGGGGTTTCGTCGCACTACTTCGGGCCCGCGACTGGCGTCGCATTGACAGGTCCGGTCCGGCTAGATCGGGACTTGGGGGATCGTGGTGGTGGTCGTCGTCGTCGTGGTCGTCGTGATGTCGAGGCGTTGTGTGAAGAGGACCTGGACGGTGCCGTCGGGGCCGAGGAGCTCGCCAATTGCTTGCACCAGGCCGGCCGCGTTGGGTTGTTCTGGGCCGGTCACTTCGATGACTACTTGCCCTTCGATCACGGTGAGGTTTTGCACGACCAGCCCGTTGCCGGCCGCCCACGACCTGGCCACCACGCCAACACGCTGAGACAGGACCTCGTCTGGGGTCGCCGCAGGTTCGCCCTGCGCCACCTCCTGACGCTCAAGCCAGGTCAGTTCAACGACCAGAGTCTCGGCAAACTCGGCATCGAGGCGCTCACCAAGCGCCTGCAACGACGGGGCGTCGCCAACACCGCTGACATCAACACGCACCACGTTCCCTTCGACCAACAGCGCGTCGAGACGACGGCCTGAGGGCGGTCCACCATCGAGTAGCCAGGCCTGCACGATTGCCTGGACTCGGACGAGACGAATCTCTTCTTCGGACGGCGGTCGTTCGGTTGTTGTCGTCGCCGCCGCGAAACGCTCAACCTTGTCCCACGCGGTCGACACGATTCTGTCGTTACCAAACTCCGCCTGCATCAGTTGAACCATCGACTGCTCGTCAATCGGCTCTTCGAAGCTCGTCACGTTGACGAAGATGCGGTCGCCGTCGAACGCAATATCCGAACTCGTCGTCTCGGTGGTGGCCAGCCAATCGGACACGATCAACTGTCCTTGGACCTGTCGATCACTGGCCTCGACTGCAGACGTCGACGCTCGGTAGAGCGGGATAGCGATCGCCACGAGCAACGCTGCGACCCCGATACCGACGGCGAGTGAACGGGTCCCCATCATCGCCAGGCGCTTCGGCGGCACGAATCCGGTCACCACGAACACGACCGCACCGGCCAGGACAATCGCTGCCAGGTTGGTCGTATAGAGGAGCATTGCGCCCCGGGCAAACGTCATCTGTCCGGCTTCAAGCGCGATCCCAACGGTGCCCAGTGGCGGAACGAGCGCGACAGCCACAGCCACACCTGGCAGCGAGGACGATGCGTCCTTTCGAACCGTTGCGTAGGCGCCAGCAAAGCCGGCCCCGAGCGCAACAACGAGGTCACGGATGTCCGGAGCAGTGCGGCTCGTGACCTCGCGCGGCAGGTCGCCATTGACGAACAATGCCGCCAACACATACGACAGTGCGATCGAGCCAAGCGTTGCCAGGGCGACCACGCCGAACGACCGCAACGACTTGCGGAACAGCGCCATCGAAATGCAGGCAGCAGTTGCCAAGACAGGCTGCATCAACGGAGCAAGCAACATGGCACCAATCACGACGGCAGCAGAGTCTGCCGACAGGCCCATCACCGCGACCACCACGGACAGTGTCAGCATTGTTGTGAAACGAAAGCCCCAATGCTCCTGCCGCTTGATCGCCAGTTCAGCCATCACACGCTGGCGTTCTTCGGGCTCAAGATGGCGATGCCACCACGCTGGCGGCTGTTTCAGTGTCGACAAAGTCGGGTCACCGGATTCTTGATCGTCAGCGTCCGCCACAGCGCGAGAGGATACGGGCAGACACCAGGGCCGGTCGGACACCCCGAGTAACCTGAAGAAATGGCCGGCGAACTGATCTACGCGTTTCGTGTGCTGCGCCTCCCGCTGCTCGACGCGGGTGGATCGCCAATCGGACGGATCGAAGACCTCGTTGCGATCCCAGGCCGCCCCGGCAGGAACGGTGAGCCCGACACACCACCGCGCATCGTCGGCTTCGTCGCGTCGAGCCAGCGCAGACGTATCTTCGTCAACGCGAACCGCATCGCCGAACTGAACAGCGACGGCGCTCGGTTGCAAAGTTGGGACATCGACCTCAACCCATTCAAGCCCCGCCCCGGCGAGGTACTGATCAACGCCGAGCTGATCGATCGCAAGGTCGGAACAGAGACCGTCAGCGATATCGCGATACTCCGTAACTCTGACGGGCGATCCAGCTGGTGGGAGATCGACAAAGTCCGCTTGACCTCCAAGAACACGCTGCGACGACGTACGGCGTATCGACTCGTCGATTTCGAAGAGGTACCGGCACTCTTCGACCAGCCGACCGAGATGCAGGCCGAAGCCGCTCGTCTGCGCGACTTCCACCCGGCCGAAGTCGCTGCGTTCGTCCGCTCGCTCCCCAACGAACAGCGTCGTCAGATCGCCGAAGCCATGGATGACGAACGGCTCGCTGATGTCCTTGAAGAGTTGACCGAGGCCGAACAGGTGCGCATCGTCGAGAGCCTCGACCGGGAGCGGCTCGAAGGCGTCTTCGACGAGATGGATTTTGACGATCTCGCCGACCTCCTCGGCCAGATGTCCGAGGTTAAGCGGCAAGAGATGCTCGATGTCATGGGCGACGAGGACGCTGAAACCGTCCGTCGTCTTCTGTCGTACGAAGAAGGCACCGCGGGCGGCCTCATGACGCCGGAGGTCATCATCCTCGGCCCGCACGCCACCGTCTCTGAAGCACTCGCCCAAATACGCCACCCTGACTGGGTCGTGAGCCTCGCTGCCCAGGTCTTCGTCTGCAACGCACCGTTCAAGTCGCCGACCGGCAAGTTCCTTGGCATCGTGCACATGCAGCGCCTGCTGCGTGAACCACCGAACATGGAAATCGGTCGGATGCTCGAAGATGTGCCGATCGTCGCGCCGGAGACGTCGGACCGTGATGTCGCCGAACGTCTGGCCAGCTACGACATGCTCGCTGTTGCCGTCTGTGACCCCGCCGGCCGCCTCCTCGGCGCCGTCACCGTTGATGACGTGATCGACCGGATGCTCGGCCCGGCTTGGCGCACCCGGCGCAAGCCAAGCTCGACACCCGAAGTGAGTACGTCGTGAAGCGGCGCGAAGACCTGGCCGCACCGCGCTCTCGGCGCCGGCTGGGTGTCACGTACGACTCCGACGTCTTCGGTAGCTTCGCCGAATCGATTGCCAACTTCTTGGGCACCGCACGCTTTCTGGTGTGGCAGTCGATTGTCGTCAGCATGTGGATCATCCACAACGCGTTTGCCCCGCGCAACCTCCAATTCGACCCATGGGACCGCGGCCTCGTGCTGCTCACGCTGGTGCTCTCGATCCAAGCCTCGTACGCAGCACCGCTGATTTTGCTCGCACAGTCACGCCAGGAACGACGCGACCGGGTGACATCAGAAACCGACCGTGAAGTTGCCGAGCGGACTCAGGCAGACACCGAGTTCCTGGCCCGCGAAATTGCCAGCGTCAGAGTGTCGCTCACCGACATGGTCACCGGCGAAGACATCGGGGATCGTCTCGACCAAATGAGCGAGATGATCGAACGGCTCTCGCTCCAGGTCGGTCAACTCTCTGGTGGTGCAGTCACCATCGAGAGCAGTTCAACGGTCAACGACGCGAACTGATCGGGCGCCTCCCACGGCGCGAGGTGATCGGTGGCGATCTCCCGGGTTTGGGCACCCAGGGCTTGAGCCAGCGCACGCTGCTGGCGCGGCCGGACGAGTCGATCATTCGTGGTGATCAGCATGGCTGCAGGAATCCCCAGTGATGAAGCCCACGATGTCGCGTCGTACTTGCCCAGCGCCTTGCCCGCCTGAGTGACCGCGCTGATGTCAGCACGTTGACTCTCGCCGCGCAACCAGGGCACCAATCGGTTGAGCGAGTGACCGTCGGGCAGCATCTGTTCCAGGAATCGCTTCATGAAGCGTCCAGCCACGCGTGACCGCAACACCGATCCCATCAACGGAAGGAACCTCCATTGCAACCGCTCACGCAGCGTGCTGTTCCACTCCAGGGCGGTGGCCTGTGTGATCACACCGGTCACAAGATCAGGATGGCGTCGGGCGAGCAGCATCGAGATCGGCCCACCCATTGAGTAACCGATCGCCGTGACGCCGCTGATCCCGAGTGCACGGACGACGGCCGCAGCATCGTCTGCACAGTCTTCCAACGTGAAATCAGCCGGGGTCCGAAGACCGCGGCCGTGACCACGATGATCTATGCCAACGAACGAGCAGACAGCAGCCAGCGCCTCGTAGGCCGTGAAGAACTGCAAATCGCACGACGCCGTCCAGCCATGGAGGAGGAGCACGGTGGGAGCCGACGAGTCGGCGTGCTGATGGTGCCGAACGAAGAATTCGCCCCGACCATCGATGACAACAACCTTGCTGTCTGGCAGCCACGGCATCGCAAGGCCGGTCTGGTCAGGCACCGGAACAGTGGTTTCAGTCATGTTGTTTCAGTCAAGTGGTCTTTTTTCCGGGCTGAAGTGTGGGATGCCAGTGAACTCCTGGAGGCGAACACCGAGCCGTTCGATGGTGTGCAAAAGGCCCAGGGTGTCGAGTTCAGCAGCACCGCTGGACACAACGCCAGCGTGGAGCGACCCATCGAGAACCGCAGCTGCAAAGGCGGTCGCAGTCGCGGCGGCACTCGTCGCGACCAGTTCAGCCACGCCAGCGATCAGCGTGATTCGCTCGCCCGTGGCAGCGCGCCCGCGGACCTCGACGCGAACAGCACCGACGCCGCCTTCGCTGTGGGGTGGTCTGAGCATTGGGAGTCGGGCGGTCAGGCGGTCACGTCGGTTTGCTGACACGCGTGCGCTGATCCGATGCACCGTCGGGAAGTTCTGATGGATCAGCATCGGTGACGGCAACTCGGCCCGGTAGCAGTCGTACGCACCGACTGGTTCGGGGAACCAACACAGTTCGCGGCCAGAGCCGGCCGGCTTGACGATCGGCTCACCATCATGCAATCCATGCGCATGCCCAGCCAGTGCGCGGTGATGCTGGCGCGCACACGCAGGGCCGGCAGTGCCGTGCACGGCAACATGAATCTCGTCGCACGACTCAAGTTGCTCAACAAGATGACGCGCCAACAGACCAGTCAACCCCGGAGACATCCCTGCTCCGACAACCAACGGAACACCTTGGAGACGGGCCGAGTAGTCGAGTTCCAGCAGCGCCTGCACATCGGCGCTCCTGTCGGTGACGGACACGATGGGCACGCCCATCTCGACCAAACGAGTCGCCGATCGAATCTGCGGCCCGCCGTGGGCGAGGATTGCAACGTCGGCACCGTGCGCCGCTGACATGTCGCCCCGTGGATCGACCTGGATCACCTGGCAACCAGGCGCCACGATATTGAGTCGTTTCGCAATGCGGCTGCCGGTGACACCGTTGCCGACAAGTGCGACGCGGCTCACCATCAGCGGTCCGGCAGTTCGAGTGGTCGCCACCCGCCATGCTGCGGTGGCGTGCCGCCGGTGCCGCGGACCCGAAGGCACGCAGCAAACGTGCCAGCCAACAAAATCGCCGAGATGGCACCGCGCAGCAGCTTCATCAGCAGAGCATGTTCGGCCTGCGACGCGAATGCAACCTCGGTCGAAGCGCGCTCCAGTCGCAGTGGCTGAAAACCGCAACGAGACCCACCGATTGCTCGGGGGTCTCGTTACTGGGGTGGGGCTACCTGGAATCGAACCAGGGACCTCATCGTTATCAGCGATGCGCTCTAACCGACTGAGCTATAGCCCCAGCAGGTACGAGACGTTATCGCCCGACAGTCGGATCGGCACGCGCGGTTTTCGACCCGTGCGATCGAGCACAAGACCCCTGTCAGCGTTCGAAATGGCCAGAATCGTCGACTATCGCCTCGCGAATGAGCGGACCCGAAGCATCTTGTAACACGGCAGGAATTTCAGGCTCTGGACGGCGCACCACGAAACGGCGCATCGGCGATGACCGTGATTCGACGACTTCTTCTTCAAGCACCGTGAACCGGACGCCACCGACCAGGTCCGTGATGAGGTTAAACAGAGATGCGAAGAGCAAAGCGAGGCCAGTTAAGCCGAGAACCCCGAAGAGGCCGGCGATCCAAGCAGCGTGGTAGATCTCGCCACCATTGAATTCGAACGACTGCCAGCCGAAGGACTCGAAGAATCGCTCAACGTTCTCGACAGTACCGGTCGCGTATGCAACGTTCCACAGCAGCACAGATGCGGTCAACAGTGTCAAATACAGCACCATGTTCGCGATGAGCGCGATTTTAAACACCGACCACGGATCAACGTGGCGGACAACTCGTGTGACCTTGCGGACACGCGCCTTGCGACCGAGAATCCGTGGCACTTTGAGCGGGACCGGGATCGGAGCCGGGTCGTAATCGACGGACTTTTTCGGTCGACGTCGACCCGACGTGCTGACATCCTGCGGCGCCGCATCGACCACCGGGCCGTCGATGTCGGCACGACGAAGCTCTTCGAGAACGTCGCCTGACACCTCGCGATGAGAGGTGTGCCCATCTTTGGCCTCAGCGCCATCACTCTCAGATGCATCACTGTCCGAAGCATCGGTGTCGTCGCCACCTTCGGTTGCGAACACGATGTCCGGAACATCATGCGTTTGGTCATCTTCGTCGAAGTCATCGTCGCTGAGTTCGTCGTCTGCGAGGACCGCCCCTTCGACCGCTCCAGCCACACCAGGGTCAGCGTTCGCTACGTAGTCCGCAAGTGAGTCGACCAGGGATTGGTCGAGTGCGTCGATCTCTGCAGTGCTCGGTCCGTCGTTCTCACCGTCGTCAGACATGAGCTCACCGACGACCTCGTCCGCCCTGGACGAATCGAGCTCTTCTTCGGTGGGATTCACCTCGCCGAGTGTACGCAACCCACCTGCAATGGTCCGGTCAAACTGCAGGGCGTCACCCCAATGGGTGCATCGATACACAAGTCGGCATCACGGTGCATTCGTTGCTCGGGCTGACGCAGTGGTGTCGCCCAACCGGACAACCACCGTGACCTGGTGCGGTTCCGGGCCCTGCAACCAGGACACGACAATCGCACCATGGCGTTCTGCATACGTCGAAGCCGCTGCCGCCCCACCGTCGAGCGATGCCAGTGCGGCCGCATCGGCCGCCGTCTGAGCACGCGCTCGGCGTTGGGCAATCGCGCCGAACTCGACCAGTGCGCTCGTGAGTGCAATTCCCACTGCCATCACGACCATGAGCAGGAAGACGGCCGCCTGGCCGGCATCGTTTCGTCGTAGCTCCATCAGCATCTCCACTCATTCGATTTGAAGGAGGCTGCCCGAGCAGCAAGGAGACCCGGAAGTCGACTGGATCACGCTACCAACAACAGCAACGGCGTGAGGTAGGGGCGCATCTACCTCACGGCCTACGAGGCAGTCCAGCTGAAATTGAGGCGGGCCGGATCAGTCGTCCGCGTTGGCGCCGACGTCGGCATCTGCGTCGGCGTCGCCTTCACCAGCGACGATCGATGCAACGGAGCTGACCGTGTCGCCATCATCCATGTTCATCACACGGACGCCGGTTGCACCGCGGCCCTGCTCGGAGATCTCGCGGACTTGCATGCGAATCGTAATGCCCGACTCGGATACCGCGACGATCTCGTCGTCGATACCGACCATGAACGCTGCCACGACCTCACCCTTCTTGCCGGTGAGCTTCATCCCGCGAACACCCTGGCCACCGCGGCCCTGGACGTTGAAGTGGTCGAGCTGGGTTCGCTTGCCGTAGCCGGCCTCGGTCACGATCAGAATGGACGTGTCATCACGGGCCACATCGACAGACACGACTCGATCCTGATCGTTCTTCAGCTTCATGCCGCGCACGCCAGCCGCTGTGCGACCCATCGAGCGGACATCGTTCTCGTTAAAGCGAATCGTCATGCCGCCACCGGACACCATGAAAATGTCGTCGCCGCCGCTGGTCTCGATGACCTTGACGAGTTCGTCGCCGTCCTTCAAGTTGATGGCGATCAAGCCATCACGACGGCTCTTGTCGTACTCGGTAAAGGTCGTCTTCTTCACCGTGCCATTCTTCGTGGCGAAGAAAAGATAACGGTCGATACCGAACTCCCGGGTGTCGATGATTGCCTCGACGCGCTCGCCTGGGATGAGCGGTAACAAGTTGACAATCGGCATGCCCTTGGCCGTGCGCTCACGCTCGGGAACGTCGAGCGCCCGCAATCGATAGACCTTGCCCAAGTTTGAGAAGAACAGCAAGTGCGCATGCGCAGTGGTGAAGATCACGTGGCGCACAATGTCGTCGAGCTTCAACTTACCGCCCGACACACCACGGCCGCCCCGGCCCTGCGTCTTGAACGATCCAGCCGGTACGGCCTTCACGTACTGGGCCTCGGTCATCACGATGACCAGTTCCTTGTCGTCGGTGAGGTCTTCGATCGACATCTCGCCGATGTCGTAGGTCAACTCGCACTTGCGGTCGGTCGCGAACTTGTCGCGGATTGCCGTGATCTCTTCCTTGATGACCGTGTTGAGGCGATCAGGATTGTCGAGGATGTCTTGCAGATCAATGATCTTGAGACGCAATTCGTCAAGTTCGGTCTGCAGGTCGATCCGCGAAAGCCGAGTCAGTTGACGGAGTTGCATGTCCAAGATGTCGTTGGCCTGGATCTCGGAGAATTCGAACGGCGTCGCCATGAGGCCATCCCGCGCAATGGCGACGTCGTCGCTTGCCCGGATGAGTTTGATGATCTCGTCGATGACATCAAGGGCCTTGATACGCCCTTCGAGGATGTGCTCGCGATGCCTGGCCTTCTTCAACCGGTTCTGGGTCCGCCGGGTGATGACCTCGACCTGGTGGTCGACATAGGCGACGAGGGCGTCACGCAAGTTGATCTGCTTGGGCACACCCTTCACGAGGGCGACCATGTTGATCGAGAACGTTGACTGCAGCTGGGTGAGCTTGAACAGGTTGTTCATCACCACGTTGGCGTTGCCGTCACGTTTGAGGCTGATGATCAGCTCAGTCTTGCCACCGTTGGAGCCGTCGTTGACATCAGCAATGCCGTCGAGATCGCCGTTGTCGACCAACTGCTGGATACGTGCCGCAATGGCTGAACAGGAGGTCTGGTACGGCAGTTCGGTGACGACGATCTCGTAGCGACCGTTCTTGCCTTCTTCGATTGAGGCCTTGGCACGTGTCTTGACCGAGCCGCGTCCAGTCCGGTATGCGTCGATGATGCCGGCCCTGCCGAGGATCTGTCCGCCGGTCGGAAAGTCCGGACCTTTGACGAACTCCATGAGAGCGTCAACATCGGCGTCGGGATTGTCGATGAGGTGCACGACGGCGTCGATCACTTCGCCGAGGTTGTGCGGCGGGATGTTCGTCGCCATGCCGACAGCAATGCCTTGGCTGCCGTTGACCAGCAAGTTCGGGAATCGCGCCGGCAGCACGACGGGTTCTTCGGTGGTCCCGTCGTAGTTCGGGATCATGTCGACGGTGTCTTCGTCGATGCCGGCAAGTAGTTCCATCGCGAGCGGGTCAAGGCGACACTCGGTGTAGCGCGACGCGGCCGGACCGAAATCGGGTGAGCCGTAGTTGCCGTGGAAGTCGATCAACGGATGACGCAGCGAGAACGGCTGGGCCATACGCACGAGGGCGGCGTAAATGGCAGAGTCACCGTGCGGGTGGAAGCGGGCCATCGTGTCGCCGGCGACACGGGCGCACTTGACGTGGCCGCGGTCCGGGCGAAAGCCCTGCTCTTCCATGTCCCAGATGATCCGGCGATGCACGGGCTTCAGGCCGTCGCGCACGTCGGGTAGGGCACGCGACATGATGACCGACATGGCGTACTCGAGGAATGAGCTTTCCATTTCCTCATTGAGCGCGATCGGCTGGATCGAACCGCCAGTTGGTGTGTCGTCAGTGGTGTCAGTCATGAGTGTTGGTCATTTCTCGTTCGTCGTGCG
This sequence comes from Ilumatobacter sp., assembly GCF_041688325.1. Lineage (GTDB taxonomy): Bacteria > Actinomycetota > Acidimicrobiia > Acidimicrobiales > Ilumatobacteraceae > Ilumatobacter_A. Next base: position 10,455 of record NZ_JBDNIJ010000053.1, on the reverse strand, counting down.
GTTCGTACTGCCGTTGCAGTTGGGGTCTGACCCCAACTGCAACGGTGGGATCAGAAATCGAGGTTCTGAACGTCGCGAGCGTTCTTGACGATGAACTCGCGGCGGCTCGGTACGTCGTCACCCATCAGGACCGATGTGATGTGGTCTGCCTCGGCGGCTTCATCAACAGTGACCTGGAGCAGTGTGCGGGTACTGGCGTCCATGGTGGTGCCGCGAAGCTCTTCCCAATCCATCTCGCCGAGGCCTTTCAGGCGCTGGAACTGTTTCTTGTGGTTCGGTCGTTCAGCCATGAACGCGTTCTTGGCCGCATCGTCCTTGAGGTAGACCTTTTCTTTGCCGATCTCGGTCGAATAGAGCGGTGGCTGAGCGATGTAGCAATAGCCGGCCTCGACCATCTCACGCATCTGGCGGAAGAAAAACGTCAAGAGCAGTGTTCGGATGTGGCTACCGTCGACATCGGCATCAGCCAGGCAGATGACCTTGTGGTACCGGCACTTCGTGACGTCAAACTCGTCACCAACACCGGCACCAATCGCCGTGATCAGTGCTTGGATCTCGGTGTTCTTCAGCATCTTGTCGATGCGGGCTCGTTCGACGTTCAGGATCTTGCCGCGAATCGGAAGAATCGCCTGAGTCCGTGGGTCGCGCGCATCGACGGCCGTGCCGCCAGCAGAGTCACCCTCGACGATCATGATCTCGGACTCGGAGGCGTCCTTCGACGAACAATCCTTCAGCTTGTCGGGCATGCCAGCGCCGGACAGGGCCGTCTTGCGGCGGATTGCGTTACGTGCGTTCTTCGCGGCATCGCGTGCCTGAGCCGCGGCGAGCCCCTTCTTGACGATTCGGTTGGCCTCGGCGGGGTTCTCGTCCATCCACTCGACCATGCGAGCGTAGGTGGCCTTCTGGACGAAGGAGCGGGCAGGCACATTGCCGAGTTTGGCTTTGGTCTGACCCTCAAATTGCGGCTCTCGTAGCTTGACTGTAACGATCGCCGTGAGGCCTTCACGCACGTCGTCACCGGTGAGATTCGCATCCTTTTCCTTGATGAGATTCTTCTCTTTGCCGTATTTGTTCACCACCGATGTGAGGGCGGTCTTGAAGCCCTCGACGTGCATGCCGCCCTCGGTGGTGGAAATGCCGTTGGCGTACCCGTGGATACCCTCGTGGTACCCGGTATTCCATTGCATGGCGATGTCGAGTTCCATGCCCTCCTCGACGTCTTCGTCCTCAAAGTTGCAGACCTTGGAGAACAACGGCTCCTTGGAAGCATTGAGGTGCTTCACGAAGTCGACGAGACCACCCTTGTACTGGAACGTGACGTCTTGCTCGCGCTCGGCACGCTCGTCTTTGAAGACGATCTCGAGGCCCTTGTTCAAAAACGCCATGATTTGCAGACGATCAATCACCGTGCGGGCGACGAACTCGGTGCCCTCGGCCTGGAAGATCCCAGCGTCGGGGTAGAACGTGATGCTCGTCCCGGTTTCCCGGCCGCTCGGAGGCGTCTCACCGGTCGGCTTCATCTCCGCCTTCGGCTTGCCGCCATCGAGGTAGGTCTGCTCGTACCGAACGCCGGCGCGGTCGACTTGGATTTCGAGGCGAGTCGACAGTGCGTTCACCACGGAGACGCCAACACCGTGGAGCCCACCAGACACCTTGTAGCCGCTCTCTTCGCCGCCAAACTTGCCGCCGGCGTGCAACACGGTCAGCACTACTTCAGCAGCGCTCTTGCCCTTGTGTTCGCCTGATGGATAGGGGTCGACCGGAATGCCGCGACCGTTGTCGTCGACGCGACAGCCGCCATCGGCCTGCAGTGTGACGACGATGCTGTCACACACGCCAGCCATTGCTTCGTCGACCGCATTGTCAACAACTTCCCAGATCAGGTGGTGTAAGCCCTGCAAACCGGTGGAACCGATATACATGCCTGGGCGCTTACGAACGGGGTCGAGCCCCTCAAGCACCTGGATCTGTGCGGCACCATAGTTGCCGAGCTTGTTGGACGTCTTCTCAGCAGAAGGCTTCGGCGTCGGCTCTGGGGCCTGCTCGTCGCCGGTTTCAGCGGGGGTATCAGCGGTGTCGTTGGACACTCGAACCTCGATGTCTTCAAGTCGTCGGACACGGCGTCAGCACGCCGTGCTTTTAGGGGCGATGAGAGCGCTTGCGCCAGGTACATCAGACCGGCAGAAAACCCTTCCCGCAATTGGATTTCAGTGTACTCCATGGGTGTCACAGAGATGCGAATTCGCGCCAGCAAACTACACGATTGTCAGAACAGATGTACCCACTTATTTTGCGGCCATCTCGCCGCACTTGCGATGATCCACATCACAAGTTGCGCGAACCGCTCCTCCGGGCGCTTCAGACCGGAGATCAGCGCGCGCGGGCGACGCGCACTTCAACGCGTTCCACCTGCACACGGGCAACTTCTTCCAGCCGAGCAATGATCGTGCCGGACAGAAACTTGACCTGCGTGGCCCATGCCACGTCGTCGGCTTCGACCGTCAACACACCCTGATCGAGTCGAACAGGTCGGACGTGCGCGGCAACATTCGCGCCGACAGCATCGGCCCATTTGCCGAAAACACCGCCAATCTGGATCCGATCGGTCCCGCGCAAGGATTTCATGATTCCATCGAGCGACTTCGTGATCGGCACAGGCTCAGCCATCAGACGATCCACCGTAGCTGCGAGTTGGGAGACTCGAACGCTTGCCAGCCAGGTAATCAGTGACCCTCAGCGTTGCGGGCAAACCCGGTTATCGCCGTCGGAGCACCAAGTCAGGCGCTAATTCAATGAGATCATTCGACAACCCTGCCGCCTTCGACCCGCAGGATTCGGTCGGCCCGCGCGGCGGGTGGAAGTTCGCTCGCCGTCGTGATGATCACTTGACCAGGTGGGATGTGTGCAAGGAGCGCCGTGGCCCGACCGTCATCGAGTTCAGAGAGCACATCATCGAGCACGAGTACCGGTGCTGATCCTGTTCGTTCGGTCACCAGCTGATGCGCGGCGAGGCGCAATGCAAGAGCGAGTGTGCGCTGCTCGCCCTGCGAAGCGTGTGTGCGGCTCGGTAGGCCGTTGATCGTGAAGCTCAACTCGTCTCGGTGTGGCCCAACCGTCGAGACACCACGACGGACATCTGCAATACGTGCAGCCTGCAATGCCGGGACGAGACCGAGCTGACGCCACTCAGGTTCGTACGTCAACTCAAGAGGCGTCGAGATGCCAGCAAGACGCTCGTACGCGTCTTGGACCATCGGGGTAATCCTCGAAACAAGCGTTGCTCGGGCGTAGCCGAACTGATCGGCAATCTCAGCGAACTTCATATCCCAGACGTCGAGAGTGACCTCAATTTCTTCGGTCAGGCGGCCATTGGCCTGCTTGAGAAGTGTGTTCCGCTGCTGAACGATCCGGTCGATCTCCAGCCGGATCGCGTCGTACTTTGTTGCGAGTGCGACGAGTGTGTCGTCCATGTAGCGACGCCGCTCGCCCGGCCCACCCTTGACCAAAATGAGATCGTCTGGCGAAAAAACTGTGACACGAACCGAGCCCAGTAAGTCACGGACGCGAACCAGCTTCTGCTTATTGACCTGCACGCGGTTGCGACCTGCGGCGACCAGTTCGGCTTCAATCAAGGTTTCGCGGCCGTCGTCGTGGCGAACAATTGCACGGATGATCGCCTGTGAGGCGCCCGCTTTGACGAGCGCGTCGTTGGGCGCCCCTCTGAAACTGGACAGTGTCGCGAGGTAGGCCAGCGCTTCAGCGAGGTTTGTCTTGCCTTGACCGTTGCCACCGATGATCGCCGTTGTCCCGGACGTCAGATCGAACGAGCCTTGAGCGTAGTTGCGAAAGTCGATCAGCTCAAGATGCTCAACGATCACAGCTGAGAGATTAGGTCGTCCAGTTTTTGTGTAAGCGATTCCACGAAAAATCACGGTCATCGCTCACACAAAAACGGAGCCGGTGATGGCTACGGAACGCGCACGGGCATCAGCAGGTACAAGTAATCGTCCTGACCAACACCGCGAAGAACCGCTGGCTTCATAGGGTCCATGGTGGCGAGCGTGACATCCTCAGCATCGATTGCGTCAATCCCGGCCAGCAGGTACTCCGGGTTGAACGCCACGGTCATTTCGGTGCCGTCGTAGCTGGCGTCGATCTCTTCAACGGCATTACCGACGTCCTGGGTGATCGCAGTGAGCTGCACCGTGTCGCCGCCGAGCGTCATCCGCACAGGAGTCGAGTCCTGGGCAAGAATCTTCACACGACGAATTGCTTCGATCATCGCTGACTTGCTGACTGTCAGCAAGTTCGGGTAGCTCGAAGGCAGCAGGTTGCGATAGTTCGGAAACTCGCCTTCGATGAGACGAGTGCTCAAGCGGGTCGAGCCAGCTTCAAACGTTGCTTCACGTTCGCCGAGGCGGACGGTGAGCGTCTCCTCGTTGCCCATCAGGCGCTGCAACTCGTTCAGGGCACGACCCGGAATCAGGACTTTTTGACCGGAGCCCAGCATTGACGAGTCCGGTAGATCGCGGACGGCAAGTCGATACGAGTCAGTGGCAACCATTCGGAGTCCGTCATCTTCGGCCGCCAAAAGCACACCGGTGAGCACTGCGCGAGCATCATCAGTTGAGGCTGCGCGAACGACTTGGCGGAGCGCCTCTGCCATGTCTGCCGCCGGCAGGGTGACTGCGTCGCCAACAGGCTCGGTCTGCACGGGATAATCGTCGAGTGATAGGGGCCGCACAGAAAACTGCGAGCGGCCAGCACTGATTGACATCTCGGCACCAGAGTCGCCGTCGGCAAGGTCGATTTCAACCGCGCCGGACGGGAGTGACTTGACGATGTCAGCGACGAGGCGTGCAGGTACCACGGCGGCACCGTCACGTTCACCGCCGACCTCGATCGATAGGCGGATTGTCAGCTCAAGGTCGGTGCCGGTGATGGTCAGCGAATCGCCAGCCACCTCCATGCGCACACCGGCCAACACAGGCAGCGTGCCAGTGCGGTTAGTGGCGGCACGACCAGCCGATCCAACGGCGTCAGCTAGGACGTCACGTTCGCAACGAAACTTCACAGTGGGCACTTCTCCTCATGCATGGATGTTTCAAAGAACAATGTAAGTAGTAGGTGCTGTGGATTGGGGACAACCCACCATCCCTGCAGCGTAGAGCCCTCGCGGGCTTCCACAATGGATGGACCACTTCTCCCCAGGTCACGGCTTACACGCGTGTGGTCCGGTGGACAACCGTGAGTTGTCCACTTTTTCGTCGTGACTTGCACAGCGGCGCGTCCCCCGCTTTTGACGAGTTGTCCACCGATATTCACACGGAGATGGCATGTGGTCGCGCGAAGAGTGGGAACCGAACGGCGCTGCAGCGTGCAATCGTTCATGCTTTGAGCTGCTGCTGGAGGTCTGTGACTTGGTCGTAGATCTGCTTCCGCTCACTCATCAAACGCTGAATCTTCTCGTTCGCGTGGATGACTGTGGTGTGGTCGCGTCCACCGAACAGCCGAGCGATTGCAGGATAACTGAGGTCGGTCATCTCACGGAAGACGTACATAGCGATCTGACGTGCGGTAACGAGTGGTCGCTGGCGGCTCTTACCCTTGAGCGCCTCGACCTCGAATTTGAGGATCCCAGCGATCTCAGCGAGCAATTCTTCATCGGTGCGGTGCTTTGGCTTGGTGTCGACCATGAGGTCAGCAAGTTGTGCCTTGGCCAGTTCGGTGGTGATTGCCTCGCCACTCAGGCTGGCATATGCGGTGACCCGGATCAGGGCACCTTCCAACTCTCGAATGTTGGTCGAGATATTGGTGGCGATGAAGTCAAGCGCCTCGTTTGGAACTTCAACGCGATCACGTTCAGCCTTGTTGCGGAGAATTGCTGTGCGGGTTTCGAGGTCGGGTGGCTGGATGTCCGTGAGTAAGCCCCATTTGAAGCGACCACGGAGCCGCTCCTCGAGTGTCGGGATGGCGTCAGGCATGCGATCGGAGCTGATGATGATTTGCTTGTTCGCTCCGTGCAACGTGTTGAACGTGTGGAAGAACTCTTCTTGGAGTCCCTCCTTGCCAGCAATGAACTGGATGTCGTCGATCAGAAGTACATCAATGTCGCGGTAGCGGCGCCGGAGTGCGCTGGTCGTGTTCTGCCGGATGGCGTCGACGTACTCATTCATAAATGTCTCGGTCGAGACATACCGCACCTCGTGGTGCTGGTAGTTGTCGTGGACGTAGTGACCAATTGCGTGGAGCAGGTGCGTCTTACCGAGGCCGGCTGAGCCGTAAATGAAGAGTGGATTATATGATCTACCAGGTGTTTCGGCGACTCTGAGCGCAGCAGCTAGCGCGAACTGGTTCGACGCCCCCTTGACGAACTCCTCGAAGGTATACCGAGGGTTTAACCCAGCTTCATCAACATGGGCACGTGCGTCGTTGCCGTTATGAAGAGGGGAGAAGGACGCTGTTGAGGACCGAGATGTCACATTCTGGTCGTTTGGTGACGGCTCGTCTTCGACCGCATCGGATTTCGCGACTTCGATGTCGATCGATCGGTGCCCTTCTCCAGCCTCGTCCAGCGCGTCCGTGACCAGTGAGAGATAGCGGGTCAGGATCCGATCTCGTACGTAGGCGGACGGTGCGAGCAGCCGCAACATGTCGCTACCAGCTTCGAGCGGGATGATCTCCTGGAAGGTCGAGAACCAGACGGACTCAGCAAGTTGGGAACGGAGGAACAACGTGACTTGTGTCCACACATCATCAGCGTCACTCACCTGGTATCAATTTCCTTCGAACGTCGTGGTCCCACTCGCTGCGGGATGGCTTGCAATCGACTCTGTCCACACAGTTGTCCACAAGATGTGGACATGTGTCGTGGTAGTGGCGAGCGATTGAACATAGCACGTTGTAAACCGAACTGAAACATTCGCAAAAACATGTCATACGCTGGTACGAAGCGACGCAAAATTTGAGGGAATTAACTTACATCAATGTCATTCAGCTGATGCTGTGGGTCAACTGTTGAGAACGAGGTGGTGACCCTGGCGCCCCGTGGGTGTGGTTCATGCTTCCTTCGATTGAGCGGTTGGACTGGATCGTGAGCGACGTCCGCGGGTCGGCCGCCTGGAGGGGGTGGTTGGGAGACGCGCCTCGCGCGCCGTAGCCTTGTTTGGTCAGTCCACAGGAAGTGTCCACCAGGGCACGTGTTTCCCCCGGGACGTGACTCGAAACGTCCGAAAGAGAACGTCGTGAAGCGCACATTTCAACCAAACAACCGTCGCCGGAACCGTAAGCATGGATTCCGCGCCCGCATGAGCACCCGCGCCGGACGGGCTGTGCTGAAGTCCCGCCGTGACAAGGGCCGCACACGTCTTTCCGCCTGACTTGATTCGTCGGGTCTGTGATCGCGATTCGTTTACCCGTCTCCGGCGGGAGGGAGTGCGCGTCCGAAGTGACGCTATGTGGTGCTCGTTTGTCGACGATCCGAGCGTCTGCCCCCCGCAGGTTGCGTTTGCCATCGGGCGTGCGGTCGGGCCTGCTGTGACGCGTAACCAACTCCGCCGACGTCTACGCGCGATCCTCGGAGCCATGGACCTCCCCAACGGCTTGTACCTTTTCGGAGGTCGTCCGTCCATGAGCGAACTGACGTTCGCAGAACTTGAAACACGTGCCGCTGCCCTTCTCGATGCAGCACAGCCCTCGCGAGCGTATTTATGACCCACGGGCAGGTCGTTGAACTCCCAAACGCCGACCTGCTGGCAACGCTCGCCAAGAAGGGCGAAGCCTGTGTTTGTCCTGTTCACGGGGACCATGGGAATCATGAGCCGGGCCAAGTGTCCCGGCTGCAGCGCCGTGTGAGCGGGGTTATCGTCGTGTACCAGCGCGCGCGAGAGGGCCGCCCTTCGCCGTGCCGTTTCTTCCCATCTTGTTCGGCGTATGCCCTCGAGTCGGTCGACGTGCATGGTGTCTGGCGCGGCGGATGGCTGAGCCTCCGTCGGCTCGTTCGGTGCCGTCCACTCGGTCCCTCAGGCGTCGACCTTGTTCCTGGCGGCCTATCTTCCACGGCGACGTGCGAATGCGGCGGTGCTGATGCACCGACACTACCTACTCCGTTCATTCCGACAGTGATGTCCTCCACTCAAAAGAAAGGCGGCTGACCGATGTTCGAGATTCCCGCTGGATTACTCGCCTGGTTCTACAGCCTGACCAACGACTACATCATCTCCATCGCGCTCATCGCTGCGGTGGTCATGGCGATCACCACGCCGTTGACGCTCAAGAGCACGAAGGGGATGCTGGAGATGCAGCGGCTCGCGCCGGAGATGCGCAAGTTGCAGAACGAGCATCGCAACGATCGCCAGAAGCTCAACGAAGAGATGATGAAGCTCTACCAGGAGCACAAAGTCAACCCGATGGCCTCGTGCTTGCCGATTGCGGCGCAAATGCCGATCTTCATCGTGATGTTTCGTATTTTGCGCGGCCTGGTGTACATCCCGTCTGACGCGAATGGTGCCAAGGAAGTGGCTTCAGCGACGTTGCGTGCCATTAATAGTGCCGACACCGTCCAGGGGTTCATCCCCCGCTTTCTGGCGCAAGATTCCGACCTGTACTTGTCGCTCTACGGCCGGACAGACATGCCGTGGTGGCGTTTCAACCTCGACCTTTCGGCATTTCAGGCTATTGGTAATGGCGTCGGGGAGGGCCTGATTTACACCCTGCTCGTGGTGGCGCTCGGTGCGCTGTACTTCGCTCAGCAGAAGATGGTGGCTGCCCGGGCTGCGATCAGCCCGACCATGTCACCGACCCAGCAGAAGCTGATGCAGTACCTGCCAGTGTTCTTTGCTGTGTTCCAGATCTTTTTCTTGTCGGCACTCGTCTTCTATTACATCTTCCAGACACTGCTTCGCATTCTGCAGCAGTACTACATCACCAAGAAGTTCTACGGTGGCGACGAGTCACTCGGTCGTCAGGCGCAGCGCGCCGGCGATGCCGCTCGCGAAGAGTCGAAGAAGAACGGCGACTCCGGTGGCATGCTCGCTCAGGCCAAGCGGGACTTGGCAGCCGCCAAGGGGAACGGCGCGACGAAGTCCAATAAGTCTGCCGAGAAGGCGGAGAAGCCGTCGGTGGTGACCAGCAAGAGGGTCACTCCGCCCAAGAACGGCACGAAGAAGCCTGCTGCGGACCGTCCGACACCGTCGGGCTCCAGTAAGGGTCGCCCGACACCCACGCGCCAAGAAGCCGAAGCGGCCCGTGCCAAGCAGGCGAAGAATCGTCCCAAGTCGTCCGGCAAGAAGAAGCGCTGACGAACCAAGATCGTGTGCCGACCGCATGGAGCGGCGGCCTGTCGAAGGAAAGAGAGATATCATATGGAATGGGTGGAAACCACTGCCAAAACGATCGAGGAAGCGCGAGAAGCAGCACTTGATCAACTGGGTGTCGGAGCCGACGAGGCAGAATTCGACGTGCTCGAAGAGCCCAAGCCAGGGCTCTTCGGACGCACCCGTGGCCAAGCTCGCATTCGTGCCCGGATCATGCCGAGTCCGGTGCGCGCCAAGCAGGAGCGACGTCGTAAGCCCAAGAGCGATAAGCCCCGTGGCCAATCAACTGGCGGCAAAAAGCAGTCAGACAAGGCACTAGAGGCCACCGATGACGGATCGACAGACGTGGAGTCCGACGATTGGACGCAAGACGATGCGGCCGCGAGTACGAACGAGCCGAAGACCCGATCACGCGGCAACAACCGGAGCGGCAAGAGCCAGGAGAAGAAGATGAGTAACGATGAGCGCCCTCAGTCCGACGTGACGCCGCAGGAAGTGGGTGATGCAGCTGTGTTGTTCATGAACGACTTGGTCTCCGCCTTCGGCGGAACCGGCACGGCCGAACTGACCGTTGACGGAATTGAACTCGACGTGCAAGTGCACGGCGATGACCTCGGCTTACTTGTCGGCCCGGGTGGCCGCACACTGAACGCCGTGCAGGACCTGGTTCGGGTTGCTGCACAGCGGCGCCTCGGCGACCACGAGACCCGCTTGCGGATTGACGTTGCGGGCTATCGCGAGCGTCGTTCGGCTGCTTTGTCTAAGTTCGCCGCAGAAGTAGCAGGCCAAGTCCGCGAAAGTGGCACCGCCCGTTCCCTGGAGCCAATGACCTCAGCCGACCGCAAGGTCATCCATGACGCATTGAATGACGAAGACGGCGTGGTCAGCACTTCCTCAGGCGAGGACCCGTATCGCCGGGTCGTCGTCGAGCCGGCCTGACAGATCGTTACGGTCGAGCCGGCCTGACAGATCGTTACGGTCGAGCCGGCCTGACAGATCGTTACGGTCGAGCCGGCCTGACAGATCGTTACGGTCGAGCCGGCCTGCTGACATACTGATCCCCGTGAACGAGGATCAGGTCAAACAAGAATTGCACGAGGCGCTGGGAACTTCCCAGCGCCTCGGCTTTTTAGGAGACAGG
>NZ_JBDNIJ010000052.1:0-1563 GCF_041688325.1 Ilumatobacter sp. | reverse complement strand
GACATCTTCATCGCGAGGAGATCATCGAGCGCCACAACAGGGATGGAGGTGCCGTCGTGAACCATGTCGATGTGGCGGTCGGCGACATCGCGGTAAGAGATCGAGAGCTTGCCGTCTGGTCCGCGTGCAGACAGCAGCACGTCGACTCGACCGGCGTTGGTTTCCCAACGAGTTGAGGTGCCTCGGAGGTCTGCGGAGTCGAGGTGCCTGTCCACACCGAGCGAGCCGAGCGCAGAGGCGAGGCGTTCGAGGTTTTCGAGGCTGCCGGGAGCAAGGACGTCGAGGTCGAAGGTGGCGCGGTTCGAGCCGTACAGCAACGCGGCGATGCCGCCGATCATGACGTACTCGACGCCGTGACTGTTGAGCGTGTCGACGAACGACTTGATGTTCGGAGGGGTGCGCTCAGGCTCGTTCGGCACGGTGCGCAGCCCGACGGCGTTCTACCTCGGACGGGCTCAAGTCGCGACCAGTAACAGCGTCCTGCACTCCGATGTCATCAAGCCGAGGCGGTTTCGCCGCGGAAAGACGTTGCTCTACACGACTCCATTGGTCATCGGTGAGGTGCACCGTGGTTGCCACGACATCATTCTACCCAGTACCAGCTGGTACGTCACAGGCTCAGGGGATGACCATGAGTCGCTGGTCGAGAACCCGTGCACCGAGGCGCTTCGTGAACAGCTCAACGAGGGAGTCGGATCGTTCGGCGAATGTCTCCTCATCTTCGTCGAATGTATAGGCGTAGCCGACGACGAATATCGCGTCGCGAAGCGACTGAGCGACGACCTCGTCGAGGAGCAGCAGGCCGTACCGGTTACCTCGATGCTCGCCAGGGGTGTGGAGTTCGCTGAGCACAACGAAGCGGCCGTTGTCGGCACCGCGTTGGCTGGCGTTCTGCTGGAGTGCTTCGCAAAGACGTTCATACTCGAACTGCAGAACCTCACCGACATCGCACAGATCCTGGGAGACACTGTCCATTGCCAACATCCACTCGGGATCGCTGATCGGGTCGTCGTGGCTCAACAGGTTTTGGTGCGATCCGTCCACGGTGCGGCGGGTGCTGGCACGCCGTGAGCTGGTGTTCCATCCCGCCAAACGGACCACGAGATCAGAGAAACGGCCGATTCCGGAATGGATCGAACAGGTCCCGAACAGGATCTGGATCTACGACACCACCCACTGGTCGAGGCTGGACGCGGCGACGACCGCAATCAACGATGTGGTGTCGAAGAAGTGGCTTGGCGAGATCACCTCCCACGACGAAACCTCCATCCAGGTCCAAGCCGTGTTCACCCGGGCGTTGCATGACGAAGGGCTTCTGGATCAGATCGAGGAACTCGCCGCCAGCGGCGAGACGATGTCGCTCGACCCCGACGATGACCGGCTGCCGGTCTTGTTGGTGATGTCGGATAACGGTCCCCAGATGACGTCGGGGTCGACACGCGAGTTCATGGCACTCTGCTGGCTTGCGACCCACTACGGGCGGCCCGGCACCCCGACCGACCAAGCACAGATGGCACTGTTGCGTTGGTCGATCGGAGGGCGCGTCGCACCGGTGTGGCGTCT
>NZ_JBDNIJ010000051.1:0-6437 GCF_041688325.1 Ilumatobacter sp. | reverse complement strand
GGTCGAAAAGTGTGAGATCCACGACGAACAGATGTCGAGCACTGGGCCCGACGTCGCTCCTGTGAGGCCGAGTTCGTCGTACAGCGCGCCGACGGCAGCGATGGCACCGTCGTCGATGTGGGTGACCAACCGATCGAACGCGTAGAACTCACCGTCGTCGGTTTCGTCGGTCCGGGAGAAGAACCCCGGAGGGAACATTGTGTCGTACCGCTCATCCATCTCTTGACGATCTCACACGGCGTCCACATGCAGTGGATCGAGGTCACTCCACGGTGAATTTCGACCCCGATCTGGCTCGACCCCAGCGTCGACCTCTCACTACTGTTTCTGGCAGAGCGCCCTACACCAACACGTGGTGGGCGCCGATGAGCGACTTCGAGAAGGAACATAACGATGACCGACACGGGCAACAAGCAGACAATCCAACGACCGCCAGCGGATTTCCGATCGCCCGAACAGGAGCAGGTCGAGAAGGGCGCCGGCGTCGCGCCGGCCGACGAGCTCGCCATCGAAGACATCAACCCGCTCAATGCCAACCTGTTCGCCGAAGATCGCTACCACCGCTACTTCGAACGGCTGCGCAACGAAGACCCGATCCACTTCAACGAGATCGAAACCGCTGGCCGATACTGGTCGGTCACCAAGGCCGACGACATCAAGGCCGTCGAAGGCGACTGGCAGACGTTCTCCTCGGCGAGTGGTATCACGTTGGGTCTCCCCGCCGAGGCGCGTGCCGCGGCCGGGTCGCAGACGTCGTCGTTCATCGCCATGGATCCGCCCATGCAGCGCGCGCAGCGCAAGACGGTCACCCCAGCGGTGCAGCCAAAAAACCTGCAGAACGTCGAGCCGCTGATCCGCGAGCGCACGATCGATGTCCTCGAGTCACTCCCCGAAGGACAGACCTTCGACTGGGTCGAGACCGTTTCGATCGAACTGACGACCCGCATGCTGGCCACGCTCTTCGACTTTCCATTCGAAGATCGCCGCAAGCTCGCCCGCTGGTCCGACATCGTCTTCGCAATTCCCGAGCCGGGTGGCGTCATTGAATCGCATCAACAGCGCCATGACGAACTGATCGAGTGTGTGCACTACTTCTCAGGTCTGTGGGAACAGCGCCGAGAAGCACCAGGCAATGACCTCGTCTCGATGCTCGTTCACGGCGAGGCCACCAAAGACATGTCTGCCATGGACCACTTGGGCAACCTCCTGCTCTTGATCGTCGGTGGCAACGACACCACCCGTAACACGATGACCGGCAGCGTCTATGGGCTCAACACGTTCCCCGAGCAGTACGCCAAGCTCACCGCGAACCCCGACCTCATCCGCAACATGGTCCAAGAGATCATCCGCTGGCAGACACCCCTCGCCTACATGCGCCGGACCGCCACTCGTGACTGCGATCTGGGTGGCAAGCAGATTCTGCAGGGCGACCAGTTGCTCATGTGGTACCTGTCGGCGAACCGCGACGCCAACATCTTCGAGCATCCCGACAGCATCGACATCGAGCGGCACAACGCCTCCGATCACCTCTCGTTCGGGTTTGGCGTGCATCGCTGCATGGGCCTCCGTTTGGCCGAGATGCAGCTCCGGATCCTGTGGGAAGAGATCCTGGAACGCTTCGAACGGATCGAAATACAGGCCGAACCAACCCGCACGCTCTCGTCGTTCGTCCACGGCTATGCCACCCTCCCGGTGACCGTCACCCGGAAGTGATCGCCGCCGCGCGATCACCGTCACGCCGACCAGTGTGATCGGATTGATCCGCTCGGTCTGGAGCTGCGCCCTCTTGCTCACACGCACTCACACGCACTCGTCGGGGTTACTGAGCAGTCCACCCGCCGTCGACGGGCAAGATGATGCCGTTGACCATGGCTGCAGCATCTGACGCGAGGTAGATGACGGCGCCGGCGACGTCAGCAATCGTGCCGACGTCACCCATTGGAATCCGCTCGACGACGCCACGTCGGAACTCGGGGTCGTCGAGGCGCTCGGCAGTTCCGGGTGTGTAAATAAAGGTTGGAGCAACGGCGTTGACGGTGACGCCGCGCGGGCCCCATTCCAGCGCAAGTACGCGGACGAGTTGGTTGACGGCGCCTTTCGAAGCGCAGTACACGGCGTGGTCGCGGATGCCGACGAGTGATGCCTGCGAGCTGATGGCGACAACCCGACCGGAGCCGCGTTCGAGCATGATCTTCCCGGCCGCCTGCGCCGTAAAGAAGAGGCCCTTCGCGTTGACGTCCATCATGTCGTCCCAGTCGGCCTCGGTCACTTCGACCGCCGGATGGTTCGCTCCGAGCCCAGCGTTCGCGACGAGCACGTCGACACGTCCGTGCTGCTGCGCGATGTCGTCGAATGCGGCGTTGATCGAGGCGACGTTGGCGACGTCCATGACGTGACCGGATGCGCTTCCTCCTGCTGCCACGACTTCAGCGGCGATGGTGTTCGCCTCCTCCGACGACCGAGCCGTGAGGGCAACGGTGGCGCCTGCCGCGGCGAGCGCGTCAACGAGGCCACGCCCGATGCCACGGGACGCTCCGGTGACGACGACGATCTGTCCGTCGAGGGAAAACGATGGAAGGTGCTCGGAGTTCATCCCCTCACACTGGCACTGCTCGGGTGGCGGTGACGAGGCCCGGCGACTGGGTTCTCGATCACAGAGCTGGCTGGTTGGCCGGATGGCTTGCTCCGACGCCGCCGACCGTCGGTGCCGATCACTACGGTCGGCGGATGGACCGCATTGAGATCGAGATCAAACTGAACCGTGACCGAGCCTGGTTACTCGAACGACTCGGGGCGATGTCGCAAGACGACCTGACGGCGCCGCGCACGTTCAGCGAACACGATGCTGAGAGTCGTTGGTCCTTCGCTGACCACTTCGTCCACACGACGCTGATCGAGCAGAACTGGAACGCGATGTTCCGCCGTCACGTCGGGGGCGATCAGGGCCTCGCGCCGCGGCTGAACAGCGACGGGTCGCAACAGACGATGGAAGAGATCATGGCGTCGATCCACGGGTGGACCGAAGAATGGAAGGCCGAGCACAACGGCAAGCCGTTTGTCGAACTGGTGCGCATTGGTCAGGCCGTGCGTGCCGACACGATTGCGTTACTTGGCGAACTGTCCGACGATGATTTGGGCTCGAAGATCCCGGGCGCGCCCTGGTCAGATGGCACGGTCGGCGGGATCATGGCGGCCAACGCCGACCACGGTCGGATGCACTACGGCTGGGCCGAAGAAGACCCAGTGGCCGCCGCCCATTCGCACTGATTATCAGCCGAGGGTCGTCAGTCGTACCATTTGATCGTCGAGCGCATGGCTGTTTCGAAGTCTTCGAATGACATCGACGATTTGGCGCCGACGATCATTTCGGCGTCGGCTCCGACCAGTGTGCGGAAGGGTGTGGTTGGGTCGGTTGCCGCTCGTGCGATTGCATCGGCAACATCTTGTGGATTCTGCGGGCCGTCGGAATCGAGGTTGCCGAGTGCCTCGCGCAGCCGGAGTGCCTTGGCTTCGAACTCGGAACCTTCCCAACCGCTGGGGCGGACGATGTTCGCGCCAAATTCGGTTGTCGGAAACCGGCCAGGCTCGATCACGTGGACACGGATTCCTGCAGGTGCCGCTTCCCAGTGCAGTGCCTCAGACATTGCCTCGAGGGCGTGCTTTGATGCGGCGTACGCCCCACCAAACGGCGAAGTGGCCAGGCCGACCACGCTGCTGACGTTGACGATGGCGCCGTGCCCGCGTTCGCGCCAGGCTGACATCACGGCGCGGATCGTGCGCAGCGGCCCGACGACATTGGTGTCGAGCTGTCGGTGCATCAACTCGTCGTCGATGAGTTCGATGGCGCCTTGCACTTCGAATCCGGCGTTGTTCACCAGTACGTCGATCGAGGCGGCGTCGGCGAGGGCTTCGCGCACGGAGTCGGGATCGCAGACGTCGAGGTGTCGTACTTCGATATCAAGGTCACCGGCCTCGGCAAGGAGGTCGTCGCCCTTGGCGAGATTGCGCATTGTCGCGATCACCTGATGGCCCTGCCGGGCGAGCGTGAGCGCAGCGAGCTGGCCGAAGCCGCTATTGCTACCGGTGATGAGAATGCGTGATGGCTGCATGGTGCTCCCGAATGCGTGGTGTGTGGTGCGAGTCGTCTGACAAATTTTATAGAAAGTGTCAGTCGGCACGCTGACACAATTCTTTGCATGTGTCAAACTGATGATGTGGACGACATGGAGATGACGAGCGGGCTTGCTGCCGCGAAGCGGCGAGTTATTCACAACGCTGCAATCAGCCGGTTCTCCGCACTCGGTTTCGCGGGCACGTCGATGGCCGACATCGCTGATGAAGCCGCCATGTCGCGGCCAGCGCTCTATCAGTACTTTCGCAACAAGGGAGACATCTTCGTTTCGGCGTTTGTCCACCTCTTCGAGGATCAGGTCGAACGGGCTCTGCTCGTGCTCAACGAGCCCGGCCCGGTTGCTGAGCAACTCAACGGGTTTCTCCAACGCTACGAAGGCGACCTGTGGCAACGCATGGCGACCACCATGCACTCAGACGAAATTCTCAGCGCCAAGAACGCCGACATCGTTGCAGCAATCGACAGTGTCGTGATGCAGCTGTGGGATGGAATGGCGACGTACCTCGCCAGGGTTGCCGTCGGTCGATCGCGTGCGGTCGTCGCTCGGCGTGCAGCGTGGATCGAACTGCTGAAGTTCTCGCCAAAGGGCTTCAAGTTTGACCAACCGTCGGTTGAGGTCTACCGGCGCCGGCTCTCCGCGCTCGCGCAGAGTGTTGCAGCCGACATCGCGGCGTCCTGAAGCTGGCTGGCCGCTACGACATCCACGCGATGAGCGCGGCGGCGACATCCTCGCCGCAATCATCTTGCAGGAAATGACCGCCAGGTTCGAATTCCTGGTGCGGTTGGCCAGTGGCGCCAGGAATCCGTTCGACGAACTCGTGGTGGAGTTGACCGAGCACGGGGTCGCCCGGGCAGGCCAACGTGAGGAACGGTTTGGTCCACTGTTCGTAGGTGGCCCAGGCCGCCTTGTTCTCGGCAACGGCTGAGTGTTCGGGAGTGATTGGCACGAGCGTGGGGAACTCGCGGGCGCCTGCCATGTGCGCTTCGTCGGGGAACGGTGCGCGGTACGCATCCATCTCGGCGTCGGTGAGTTCGCGAGCTGCGGTCGCCCGCTGGAGGAGTGCGCCGCAGTCCATGAACGGCATGATCTGGGAGATGTTCAGCCAGGCATCGAAGCCGGGGCCCAGCGACGCGCCGACGGGGAGCCCGGTGTTGCCGATGGCGATGCGCTCGAAGCGGTCGGATTCTTCGGCGGCGACGCGGAGGCCGATGAGGCCACCCCAGTCCTGTGCGAAGAGGGTGGCGAGTGGCAGGTCGATTGCTGCAATGAATGCCTTCATCCAGGCGACGTGGCCGTTGTACGTGTAGGCGGAACGCTTGACGGGCTTGTCGGAGCGTCCGAAGCCGATGAGGTCGGGGGCAATGCAGCGATAGCCCGCTTCGACGAGCGGTGGAATCATGCGGCGATACAGGTAGCTCCACGTGGGTTCGCCGTGCAAGAGCAGCATGACGGGCCCGTCGGCCGGGCCGGCGTCGACGTAGGCCATGCGCAGGCCGACGACCTCGACATACTGCGGCTCGTACGCGAAGTCAGTGATGCCAGCGAATCGGTCATCGGGAGTCCGAAGGTATTCGATTCCGTGGGGCGTGGTCATCGTCGGTTCCATACGCCGACCATCTTGAGCGCGCGAGGCGTGCTGCTACGAACTGGACTGTGTCGCTCGATCTCCTGAATTCCGTCGTCGACCGCCACACTGGCCTGATGCGAATAGCGTCGTTGCTGCCATCGGCCACCGAGATCGTCTATGCACTTGGCCTCGAAGCCGACCTGGCTGGTGTCACCTTCGAATGCGACTTTCCGCCGGACCCGCGTGTTGGTCGATCGGTGCTGGTCGGCGGCCTCGACACGCACGGCCTTGAACCGGCAGCGATCGATGCACTCGTCCGCGACAAGATCGCAGCAGGCGACGACCTCTATCGGCTCGATGAGGACGCGTTTCGCAGTATCGATCCCACACTCGTGCTCACGCAAGATCTCTGCCGCGTGTGTGCCTTGCCTGCTGGCGAGGTGAGCGCTGCACTCGACCGGCTGGGCTGCTCGGCGGAGGTACTCACGCTCGATCCGCACACCCTTGATGAGGTGCTGTCGACGATCGTCGCCGTCGGCATTGCCGCAGGCGTGGCGGACCGCGCGGTTGCTGTTGTCGGTGGCCTCACTGCTCGTCTCGAAGCCGTGAGTTCCGCGGTGGTAAGCCGACCGAAGCCGAACGTTTTCGTCCTCGAATGGTCCGACCCGCCATTCATCGCTGGCCACTGGGTGCCTGACCTCGTCATCGCTGCCGGCGGCACCCCGGTCCATGCAGAG
>NZ_JBDNIJ010000319.1:0-1628 GCF_041688325.1 Ilumatobacter sp. | reverse complement strand
TGAGCGTGATGGCGCTTTCTGGATGCCGTCGGTGACGTCGCGTGAGCGGGGCTTGATGTCGACAGGGGTGTTCTGATCGTCAGCTGACATGGTGGCGAGGATACTCGGGAGCATCCAACTGGAACCTGGTGCTGCGCGCACCAGCCCCGGTGCACGGTGCTCTCGATATCCGGTCTCACTTGGACGCCCGAGCCCGAGCCCACTTCTGGTTGGTCGACACCGAATACAGTGGTGAGCGTGTCCTCCTCGGCGGTTTCAATCACGTCCGTTGCGTTCGATTCGTATGCGTTCGAACCAGTCCACTCACGTGATGGCATCCGCCTCGAACGCGGTGAAGACGTCAACGGCAACGTGCTGGCGGTTGGCGCCGCATCGCTGCAACATCATCTCGGCGGCTGGATCGCGCTCCAATCACGGCGCGCACCGAACTTGCTCAACCTCGTCGAGCAAGTCCGCCCTTCTGGCCACAAGGCTTTCAACGATGCGTTCATCGTCGACACCGATGACCTCAACCTGATCCGCGACGGATTCACGACGAGCTTTCGCGAGCAACTTGTCGACATCGACGCGTCGTCGGGTCCCCTCATCATCATCTTCGATCCTGGCCAAGACGACCTGCCGCAGACCACGCTTTTCGTAGCGCGCGAGGCCGGCAACGATGAAGTCGTGGCCGCCACAATGAACGTCGCGCTACGCGTGCTCGAAGCGTTCACCACATCTCGCTAACGTGAGTACTGTCGTCTTGTACCTCGTTCTCGTCGCGATTGCCGCGGCGGTCGCGTTCGGCGTCTCACGGCGCACCAAGCAGCAGATCGCACGAGCCAAGCGGTTGGCAGCGAAATATGGGTTCGAGGTCGACACCGATTCGAAAGGTCCGCCGGGCCAACAGTTCGATCAGTTCGGGATCGGGCGTGAGCGGACGGTCTCGTTCCAGTTCTGGCGCGCCGGCGAACACGACAGCGTGTTTCACTACAGGTATACGACCGGGTCGGGCGACGACAGCACCACGCACCTTTGTACGCTCGCGTTGATCAGCCTTGCGTTCGCTGCACCGCACACAAAGATCGGCCCAGAGGGTTTCTGGTCGGGAATCAGACGAGCTGTTGGGTTCCGCGATATCGAGGTCGAGTCGACACTGTTCAACGATCAATTTCGTGTCACCGGAAACGACGAGCGTTTCGCAGTGGCACTGCTCGATCAGGAGATGTTGGCATGGCTCCTCTCGCCTGACAGCAGCGGCGGTGCGGTCAAGTTCGAGTTATGGGGTTCCTGGCTGCTCTGCGTGTCCGAAAAGCTTGACTTGGAGCAAATGTTCGGATTCCTTGATTGGGGCCAGTCGGTCAGATCCCACATGCCCGGCGTCCTGGGCAGCCTGTACCCGTTGTCATGATCGTCATTGTTTTCTTCCTCTTTGCGATCGCGGCCGGCGTTGGGGCCGTTGCGTACGCGATGTCGTACAACGGGCTGGTCACCGCCCGTCAGAAGGTCAGCGATGCCTGGGCTGTGGTCGACGCCGAGTTGGAACGGCGCCACAAGTTGATCCCGGGGCTTGTCAACGCGATCCGGGCGACTGCTGCGCACGAGCAGCGACTGCTGCTCGACCTGATCGAGGCGGATCGACGAGCCGC
>NZ_JBDNIJ010000318.1:0-5275 GCF_041688325.1 Ilumatobacter sp. | reverse complement strand
TCGACGAGCTGGTTGACGGTGTCGTCGTCAGGGCTCGCCGCCACGGGTGTCAGCGCGACATCTGCCTCGACCACGACGTAGGCCCAGAAGTCGTCGCGGTTCACGTGCAGGCTGGCCCGGGGATCGCGGCGCAGGTTCTTGGTCTTGGCTCGCCCCTCGGTCACCGAGGCCAGGATCTGACCAGCGTCGTTCACCGCGTACACAATGTTCGACGACTGGGGTCGACCGTCGGACTTCAGGGTGAGCAACATGGCGTGCTTGCGCTCGGTGACGAATTCCATTGCTTCAGAGATCTGCATAGGTACGTCAACCTGCTGTGGGCTCCGTCTGTTCCGAGAACAACATTGAGCGACAGGCGCGAAGCGGTGTCGGTCGTCAGTCGATGTCTTGATTGCTGAGCCGCCAGCTGGCGAGAGCAAGCGCCACGACGGCCACGACGAGCGGCACGATGATGCCGACCGATGTTGAGAAATCGGCAAGGTCCAGGTCGATTCCGGTTCGATCGACGAGGATCGATCGCGTGTACTTGCGGATCGCGAACCGGGCCACGCCGGCGCCGCCAAGGGCGATAAACCCCTCCCAGATGAGGATGTACGCGAGCCCCCAGACAATCACCTTGCGCAGCCAGACCCCGAGCAGCGTGAACACCGCGCAGTAGGCGACCACGGCCACGACGCCAGCAATGATCGTGCCGGGCACGATGCCGCCACCGGCACCCGTCAACGCAGCGGCCAGCACGACAGGTATGAGTGTGATGGGTGCCGTGAGCGTGACTGCTGCAAGGAACGCTCCGAGCACGATCGGCCAACGATCCATCGGCCGCAACCACAGGTAGACCAACGTCTTGTCGTCCCGCAGGTCGCCAATGGCGGCACCCCCGAACACGAGGCTGACGACAGGGATCACGACGGCGAAGCCAAGGGCTGAGATCAACCGGACTGCGGCTTCGAGGTCGGCGTCGGCGCGACCGAGCGCGAAGGCGGCAACCGTCGAGACGAGTGCGAGCAGCGCGAGTGCGATGATGCGCGCGACACTGGTGAGCTGTCGGAGGACGACGCGATACGACAGCCGCAGGGCGGCCAGGGCGGGCACGCTCCGTTCGTTCGTCGGCTGATCGGGCGCTGATTGGCCGGGGGCGTGGGTTATGTCGGTCATCGGCCCTGCACGAGGTAACGGAACACCGACTCGAGATCGTCGTCAAGCGGGGAGACTTCGGTGAGTCGGATGTCGAGTTCGGTGGCGATCGGTGCGAGCTTGCGTCCGAGCCCGTCGGCATCGAGCGTGTCGACGACGAGGTGGCCGGGGCCGTCGTGGGGGTCGAGGGAAAGTGCTGTGACCAGCCCGCGTTCGACGAGTGCAGTACCGAGCTGGCGTGGTGCGCTGGCGCCGATCCGGATCCGCAGCGGCCGGTCGTCCATGAGCGTTCGCAGGTCGCGGTAGTCGCCGCTCGCGACGAGGCGGCCCTGGGCGATGACGAGGACGCGTGAGCCGAGTCGGGCGACCTCGTCGAGGACGTGACTCGACACGAGGACGCAGCGCCCCGCATCGCCAAGTGCGTGGAAGAGGGCGATCATGCGGCGGCGCTGCACGGGGTCGAGGCCCGTGAGCGGCTCGTCGAGAATCAGTACCTCCGGGTCGTTCACCAACGCGCAGGCGACCTTGACGCGCTGGCGCATGCCCTTCGAGAACTGCCCGACGGGTTTGGCGCCGACATCGGCAAGGTCGACCTGCTCGAGTGCCCGGCGCGCGACGCCTCCGGGGTCGGGCATTGCGTGGCTCTCAGCACTGACCCGCACCATTTCGATGGCGCTCAGGTGATCAAAAAGTGCGTCCTGCTGGGGGACCAGCGCGATGCGACCGCGTACTGATCGGTCGGTTCGCGGATCGCTGCCCAGTACGCGAATCGAACCCTTCGAGGGTGCGGTCAAGCCGCACATCATGCGGAACAGCGTCGACTTACCTGCCCCGTTCGGGCCGAGTAACGCAGTGACACCGCCGTCGATCGCGAAGTTGACGTCGCTCACCGCGACGATCGATCCGAAGAACTTCGAGACCTGATTGACGGTGATCATGCCGCTGATTGCAGGAGCGTCCGGGCTCGGCACAGCGAGGGGTGCAGCAGGTGGCGGAAGGGGCACCGCCGGTGTTGAAAGCGTGGTCATCGTGCGATCACCAATCTTGAGTAGCGCCAGACGACGACGGCCAGGCCGCCGAGGGTCCACGCGGCGTTGACGGCGATGACTGGCACTGTCGAAATCTCAGGGAAGTTGCCCGGCTCACCGAAGATTCGAAAGACCAGCTCGAAGGGCATGGAGAACACGTCGATCAGCCGCCAGTTCGGCGAGAGTTGAGCACCGTCGACCAGCGACCCGGCGACGATTGGTGAGGCGAGGATCAGCAGCACGACGCCGATCGATGCGAAGGCGCGACGGTCGGTGATCGACGAGGCTGCCATCGAGATGGCGGTCAGTGCCGCCGACACGGCGACGCCGGACAAGACGATGCGGAACAGCACGATCATCCAGTTTCCAAACCCGTCGGGTCCAGAACCGTCGAACGTATAGCCGAGCAGCACCAGGAACGGCGGGCCGAGCGTGACCAGGCCGAGGGTCAGCACAACAGCGAGCATCTTGGCGATCAGGTACGTCCCGCGGTGCAGCGGCGTCGACAGGTACATCGCCAGCATGCCGTTGCGTCGATCCGAGACGAGGACCTCCGGGGCGACCAGCGCGGCGAACAGCGCGATTGCCGAGGTGATGAAGCCGTAGTACTCGGGGTATGACGGACCGTCGACGATGCCCGATGGAATCAAGACGGCAAGGCCGATGAAGACGATCGCTGGGACGTAGGCAATCGCGACAGCAATGACGGGGAAGATCTTGTTCTTCGCCGGCCGACCGAGCCCCAGGGCGGCCCGCATGCTTTGCCACATGACGCTGCGAATCGATCCGGCGACACCGGCCCGTTCGCCCTCGTACCGCTGAAAACCGCGCGCCGAGATCTGTGCGTCGCCGCGTGAGGATGCTCCGACGTCGGTCATCGGGCGACCTCTTCGGCGTCGTGGCGGGGCTGATCCGTAAAAATGTCGTCGAGCGTGCGGCGGCGCTGTCCAAGGCGGCGCAGCCGGGCGCCGGCTTGTGCCACGGCGGCTCCAACGGCATCGAAGAGTTCGTCGTCCGACTTGCCCGTGACGGACAGGACGGCACCATTGCGTTCGACCGTTGCGCCAGATGATTCGAGCAGTTGAACGACAGCGTTAACACTGTCCGCCGGTTCGTCGACGTCGACGAGTTCGAGTTCGACGCCACCCGACGCGCCGGCCAGTTCGGTCATTGCGCCGTGTGCGACGAGCCGGCCCTGGTCGAGTGCGACGACGTGGTCGCAGACCCGTTCGACCTCTTCGAGCACGTGCGACGAGAGCATGACGTCGATCCCGAAGTCGCGGTTGACCTGGACGATGATGTTCAGCATCTCGTCGCGCTGCACGGGGTCGAGGCCGTCGGTTGGTTCGTCGAGCACGATAAAGCGCGGGTCGGCAGCGATTGCCTGAGCAAGCTTGACGCGTTGGCGTTGGCCGGTCGACATGGTGCCGAGCGCCCGGAACCGCTCTTCACCCAAGCCGACCAGGTACAGCGAATCGCTTGCACGCGTGCGGGCCTCGTCGCGGGGGAGTCCCTTGACTTCGGCGAGGTGGCGAACGAAATCGTAGGCACGGAGGTCGTCGGGCAGCACGTTGCGCTCAGGGCCGTACCCGATCTGGGCGCGAAGTGCGGGGCCGTGCACGTTCGGGTCGAGCCCGAGCACGTTGATTGACCCGGACGTCGGCTTCAACAGGCCGAGCGTCAGCGAGATCAGCGTGGTCTTTCCGGCGCCGTTCGCTCCGACCAACCCCGTGACGCCGGGTGGGATGCTGATGTCGAGGCCGTCGAGCGCCCGAGTGTTCGGAAACTGCATGACCAGGCCCGAGGTCTCGATGATCGCTGTCACGTCGATGATCCTCGCAGCAATGAGTGCGCGAGCGGGTCCGCCGTAAGGATGATCTCCGTCAACCGACGGCCAGTTCTTGTGCGGCGTCGTGCGCGAGTATTCGAGCATGAGTGGAACAGCAGACGGGGAAACCGAACTGGGGTGGCACGAGTCGGTGCCGCCGAACGGTTTTGTGAAGCGACCTCGATCATCGGTCACCGACACCAACGACAACCCGGCCGGGCTCGCGGCTGAGGCAAACGAGTTGGAGACGACACCTGAGCACTACAACCTCGTGGCTGGTGACCCGACGGTCGTTGGCTGGACGCGCACCTATGACGACCCGAACGTTGTCGCGCTCCGCGCGCGCCTCGATCAGGAGAACGGAATCCCCGATCTCGAGCTGGTGGAACCGGCCGATGTCGATCGAGCAGTCGAACTGTTTGACCGGGATGGCTTCGTGGTCGTGCGCGACGCGCTCGATCCGGCGCTGCTGCAACGGATGCGTGCGGCGGTCGACCGGGTCGTTGATCGGCTGATCGAGGTCGATCCCGACAACAGCGTCGGCGGGGGCGCTGGCGGTCTGCCTCACCGCTACTCGTTCGGTTCCAGTTCTGCGACGCGGCACATGCTGCATGTACCCGAGTGGTGCGAGCTGGTCGACTTGGCGACAACGACACCGATCCTGACCGCCATTTTTGGCTCGCCGAACTATCTCCTCGGCGGCGGCGGGGGTGACATGGCGCTCCCCGGTGCAATCGAATACCAGGGCTTACACTCGGACAACATCTGGGAGGAGCTCCCTGATCGATCAGGACGCGTCACCGTTCGGGACCTCCCGGTGCCGGTTGTGACGATCAACTTTCCGATGATCGACTTCACTCGGGTGAACGGACCGGTGCGCCAGATCCCAGGCACGCAGAACAGCCACGATCCGATCCCCAGCCTCGCTGCCGAACCCGCCTGGATGAAGCTGAGCACTGTCTGCCCGGTACCCGCTGGTTCGGCGATCATCCGCGATAACCGAACGTGGCATGGCGGCACGCCGAACCTGTCGCATGACGTGCGGGCCATGCCGAACATGGAGTACTTCGCGCCCTGGTTCCGCAGCGAAGGCGTGATTCGGTCGATGCCCTACGAACGCTGGCAGGAGCTATCGCCCCACGGCCGTCGCATCGCGCGCCATGTGATGCTCGGAGCAGGCGAACGGTTGATCGGCGAAGGCTTCATCCACCCAAGGCGCGCCGAAAGGGAAGCGTTCCGCGCGAAGCAACTCGAAGAGCTCGGAGCAGAGCAAGCCCAGGAGTAC
>NZ_JBDNIJ010000317.1:0-2950 GCF_041688325.1 Ilumatobacter sp. | reverse complement strand
GGAGCGGTCTACGACGCAGGTTTGGCCTGGGTGTCGTTCCCTGAGCACCTCGGCGGTCTCGGTCTGCCGGCGTCGCATCAACCGACCATCGATTCGCTGCTGGCTGCCGCTGGAGCAAGCGAACTGCCCCGTGAACAGTTTCTCGGCGCGGCCCTCGCTGGCCCGACGATCGCATCGCATGGCAGCGAGGACTTGCAGCAACGAACGCTCCGCCGGATCTACACTGGTGAGGATTTGTGGTGCCAACTTTTCTCGGAGCCGGCCGCAGGCTCCGACCTCGCCGCCGTGGCTGCGCTCGCTGTCCGCGATGGCGATGAGTGGGTGGTCTCCGGGCAAAAGGTGTGGAATACCATGGCGCACCTCTCGGACAAGGGGATGTTGGTCGCTCGAACTAATCCGGATGCGCCGAAGCACAAGGGTCTCACCTACTTCATGGTGGACATGCACGCATCCGGGATCGAGGTCCGACCGCTGCGTCAGGTGACAGGCGAGGCGGAGTTCAACGAGGTCTTTCTCGATGAGGTGCGGATCCCTGACGCCGACCGAATCGGCGACGTCGGCGAAGGCTGGAAGGTCGCGATGACCACCCTCATGAACGAGCGTACGAGTGTTGGTGGAGGCGGAGCCAGCGGCATTCGCCAAGCCGGTACCGGCCCGATCGCCGAGGCCCTGCGAGTGTGGGATGACCTCCCCCACGAGGAGCGACGAAGCGAACTTCGCAACCGGCTGTCTGATCTTTGGATACGCGCCGAGGCGCTGCGCCTCACCGATCTGCGAGCGAGCTCTGGTCGCGAAGGTCAAGAACCGGGTCCGGAATCATCGATCTCCAAGCTGATGCTCGGACAATCGAACCAGGCGATCTATGAGTTCTGCGTCGACGCCCTGGGAGCGAACGGCCAGATCGACTTCGACTACACGCTCCGCCGGGCCGAGGGGATCGGTCTGGAAGGCCCGCCCGGCTCGGGTCGCCAGATGTTCCTGCGGAGCAGGGCGAACTCCATCGAAGGAGGGACGTCAGAAATCATGAAGAACATCATCGGTGAACGCGTCCTCGGACTTCCTGGCGAACCTCGGGTCGACAGAGACATCCCGTGGCGAGAAGCGAACCGCCTCGGCTCGTAGTAGCCGAATTTCGGGGCCCTCTGCGCACCTGACCCTTCGGAAAGGATCTTCTAAACGACGCATCCTTTCATCTCTCTACCAACCCGGTCTGGTTGTTTACTACGGCGAGCTTGTTAGATCGCTACAACGCCTCGGTCAACGTCATGCGAGGGATTCTGCAGTCCCAGGACGCAGAGGTGACCTACCTGGGCCACAACCGCAGTGTCGACGAAGTCGTGCGAGCCGCGCTCGAAGAAGACGTGCAGGGCATTGCGGTGAGTTCCAATCAAGGCGGATACATGGAGTAAATCTCGTACCTCCTCGACCAACTGCGCGACCAGGGGCTGCCTCCGGATCGCGACCGAGCAGATCTCGTCGGCCGGGGGACCGCGACGTTCGGTGCTGATGAGATGGCGCACGTTGGCGACGTCGTCGTCACTCGAAAGAACGACCGGCGGCGTGAGACGAGCGTCGGCGATCAGGTTCGCAATCGCGAGTGTTCGCCCCTCCGGCGCAACAGAGAATTGACACCGCCCACACAGCGATTGATGGTGGCGAATCGGGCATCAGTACGTTTTACTCTCTCCATCACTGGAGCGGCAGCGAGACTCGTTGCGATCGGCTGGCAAAGCTCGACGGTGCGCTCTCGACCCGGCGCGAATGGGCGGCCGGCGGGCCGGTCGTCGATGTCGAAGCAGGCAACGCCATCAAGATCATGAAGGCCGATAGCGACCCCGCCGGCGGTGACCTCTTGCGCACCTCACCGTGGCTGTAACCGACTGGGCGGAACAGGTCCATCCAACTCTGCTGCCGCAACTCGAGGCAGAACCACCAGCTGTGATTAGAGGGACGGGCCTTGAGCCGTAGTGCCGTCAAGTAACTCTGCGACACCCATCCGTCATGATGGGTCGGGAAGAGAACATCACCCTCGGTTCCAGCGGACCCCAATCAACGACGAGTAGTTTGGAGGTACGCGATGACCGCGGTCCGCCGGTATGCAGAAAGACAACTGAGCCTCGACTTGGGGCAGGAAGTAGACCCACACGTGTTCGAGATCGACGAGAAAGGCGAGCACGGTGAAGTCTTCACGCGCCGCTGGGTCGTCGAACTGATTCTCGACCTCTCCGGCTTCACTGTCGATCAAGACCTCGGCGGCCTGGTCGCCGTCGAACCGTCGTGCGGTTCGGGGGCCTTCCTCGCCCCGATGACGGAGCGCCTGATCGAGTCATGTCGCATCCACGACCGTCCGTTGACCGATATCCGTTCCGCGCTCCGAGCCTTCGATCTCCTCACGGCGAACACTGAGTTGGCGCAGAAGGCTGTCGCTGGAGCGCTTGTCGAAGCCGGCCTGGGCGATGCCGAAGCCAAGTCGATATCGCTGGACTGTGTCCAGTGCGGCGACTTTCTGCTCACCTCGCACGGCGACGATGTGGCGGACTTCGTGCTCGGCAATCCGCCATACGTCCGCCTGGAGGGCGTACCGACTGCGCGTAGCGCCGCCTACCGTCGGGCGTGTCCGACGATGCGCGGGCGGAGCGACATCTTCGTTGGCTTCATCGAGATGGGCCTCCGTGTCTTGAAGCCGGATGGAGTGCTCGGCTTCATTGTCGCCGATCGGTGGATGCACAACCAGTACGGCGCGGACCTTCGCCGGCTCGTCTCTTCGAGCTATGCCGTCGAGGTGATCGTGTCGATGCACGATGTCGACGCGTTCGAAGAACCAGTGTCGGCATACCCGGCGGTCACCGTGATCCGTCGGGCCGAGCAGTCGACAGCGGTCGTCGCCAACGCGACAAAGTCTTTCGGTGAAGCGAATGCGCCGTCGCTGACGAAGTGGGTGAACTCCCGC
>NZ_JBDNIJ010000316.1:0-2120 GCF_041688325.1 Ilumatobacter sp. | reverse complement strand
CTGGCCGGCGGAGGTGGCTCTACTTGATCGGATCCCAGTACCGGAGCTGACCGGCCTGAACCATGGTATTCACAGCGAACACGTCCTTGATGGCCATGGCGATCCCACTGTCGGTTTCGAGGAAACAGTACTTGTCTTTAACCCGGCTTCCGCAGTTGGTGGGCAGACGTTGAGCTGATTTCGGGGGTGTGAGCAGGGAGAACGCAACGATCCGGTGTGTGCCCGCGTGTGTCCACGCGGTTGACCGGCCGGTTTCGGGGTGTTCGGCCTGGTCAGGAGGGGTGTAGGTGGGTGACCCGGGGCGGGGCGGCGACGCCGCAGGCGTCAACAATGCTCTGTTGGACCGTGGTGAGCGGTGTGGTCTGGGCGACGGTGCCGGCGGTTCCGGTGAGGGTGACGGTGTGGATCCGGCCGAGTTCGATCGCGATGCGCCGCCAGGTGAGTCCGGTGCGTCGTTCGGCGACACGGATCAGGAGTAGGGCGAGCCAGCAGAGCAGGACGTGGGCGCGGATGCGGGGTTCGATGCGGTGGTAGACGGGTCGTAGGTCGAGGGTGGATTTCATGTCGCGGAACCCTCGTTCGGCTTCGAGCAGGTTCTTGTA
This sequence comes from Ilumatobacter sp., assembly GCF_041688325.1. Lineage (GTDB taxonomy): Bacteria > Actinomycetota > Acidimicrobiia > Acidimicrobiales > Ilumatobacteraceae > Ilumatobacter_A. Next base: position 1,518 of record NZ_JBDNIJ010000316.1, on the reverse strand, counting down.
GCCGAGAGCGACGTCCTCGGCTGACAGGTCCGGATCGGAGGTCGACAGGAGGTATTTGCCGTCGAGTCGTTCCTCGGATCGGATCTTTGCGGTGTCGATCCGCAGGCGCCCGGACTTGAGCTGGCGGACCCATCGCCCGAGCGTGGGATGGTCGCGCAGCGCACACTCTGCCTTTTGATGCCGGTCATCGTCGCCGCCCGCCTTCTTCGCGTCGCGGGTGCGGGCGGTGTCGATGCGGGCCAGTTCTTCGGTGACTCGTTCGATCGCAGCCGCCCGCTTGGAGGCATCGCGTTCGGCTTCGTAGGGGTTGTGGCAGATGATCCACCGCTTGGCCACGTCATCGTTGCTGGTGTCGAGGCGGACTTCCTTGACGCGCAAGTTGTCGCGCACCGACCTGTAACGGCCGGGTCGGGCGAGGACGGCGTGGGCGTCGGCTGAGCCGTCGCGCATCTTCTCGCCCGCGATCCAGTGACCGCCGGCGCGGCGCAGGTAATCGAGGTTGGCGTCGGAGGAGAACCCGCGATCAACGACCGTGACGACACGCCCGAGGCGCCAGCCGCGTAGCCCGTCCTTCACCTCCGGCAGAATCGAGTTGTCGTTGGTGTTGCCCGGCCACACCCAACAACGGACCGGGATTCCTTCGCGGGTGACGGCGAGGCCGATCACGATCTGGGGAAGGTCCGGTCGGGAGTCTTTCGACTTGCCGTACTTGCGGAACTCGTCGGGGTCTTCGGTCTCGAAGTACGTGGACGTCGTGTCGAAGAACAACAGGTCGACCTCCAGGTTGAGGAGATCCGCGACAGCGAAGAACACCGCTTCTTGGATCTCAGCGTCGGTGTCAGCCTCGACCAGCAAGTCCATGGCGCGGTACGCCTGGTCCTCATCCATTGCGTCGAGGCCGGAGATGTCGACGTCGTTCGATGCCCATTCGGCGGCGGCGAGCTTAGACAGCGGATCGATCGCCCGGTTCGCGACCAACGCAAACAGGACCCGTTCGACATCGGTCGTGAATTTGCGTTTTCCGAGCACGCGGCGCAGGGCGGTGTCGACACCGAGCTGGGACCACAGACCGTCGAGCAGCCACGCCGTTCCCATCGGCCGCGACCCGACCACCGCCAGCGCGTCACCGACCTCGACGGACACTCCACCGGCGGCAGGGTGGTCGTCGTCGGTGTCGCCGAGGTAGCGGTTGATCGACACGACCAGCCGGCGGAGTCCCTCTCGGTCGAGGCGGTCCTCGCGACCGAGATTGACGAGGACCTCGGCCTGAGTGACCCCGTCGACGCGGCGGTTGTGGGCCAGTTGCACGTAACGCACGATGCTGCCGTCGGCGTTCTTGCGTTGCGTCGTGCGCAGATACATGCCCACCACCATCGCGGCTCAGCCACAGCGCACGCAAGGATCAAATCCACATCGTGTGCCCACGCTTTTCGCGACCTTGCGGAACCCTCCAACCCGACTACCAGGCACTATCCGCCCGACAGGCCGGTCATGTGCCCATCAACTGCGGAAGCCGGG
>NZ_JBDNIJ010000315.1:0-2970 GCF_041688325.1 Ilumatobacter sp. | reverse complement strand
GGGGGTTGAGGCAGGCACGTCGAAGACGGTCAGTACGCCGGTCGACAGTCGGATGTTGACGGTGCCGTCAGCAACGACTTGGTTGCTGACGCCCCAGCCAACGACCGGGGCGAGTGTTGCGTCGTCAAGCTGCCATCGGACGCCGGTGATCGTGACGCCAGTGCACTTGCCGTGCAGCGCGAGCAGCGAGACGATCGAGTCGGGTGCGAGTTGCAGCGTGGCTTGGCCTGGCCCGTGGAGCACGTCAACATGCTGTGCGCCCCACCACGCATCGATCATCGGTATCGAGGTCAGTTCAGGGAGGCCGAGCGCACCGAGCGCAGCGAACGTGTGGTCGAGCCGGTCGCCGCCGCCGATCATGGTCAGCTGGGTGGGCATCATGTCGGCAACAAACCGAAGTGCAAGTTCGGTGTCGGTGTCGTCCTTGTCGGCGGGGTGGCGCGAGATCGTGGCGTTCTGTTCGGCCCACTCGAGGGCGTCGGCGCTCACCGAATCGAGGTCACCGATGAGCCCTGATGGATGCAGGCCGGCGGCGAGTGCGTGATCGAGTCCGCCGTCGACAGCGATGACGATGGCCTCGTCAGGAATCGAAGCCACGGCGGCGACGGCGAGCGGGGCCGACCCTGTGACAATCACGATGTGTTCGGCGTTGCTCGCTGTGGCCACTCGGTTCCTCCGCCGGCATTATCCGGATCAGGTTCTCGGGTCGATGACAGCGTGTCATCCTCTCAGCCCGCTGTTCCGCGAGCTCCCCGTTTAGTTGTCGACAGAGTACCTAGACGAACGTCTGGACGCACAACGCAATTGACGACAGGCCGAGCATGCCGATGATCGCAAGGTCGAAAACGCGTCCGCTGATTCGGTCGCGCAAGCGCGTGCCGATAGGGATCACTGCGAGCACTGGAATGCATGCGAGCAGTGTGGCGATAATGCGTCCGCCGAGTTCGCCACTGATGATGAGAACGATCAGTTGGGCGGAACCAGCAACCAGGAACAGCAACGTCACCGAAAAAATGTGGGCACCCCGCGGCAAGCGGAAGCTGTGAATCCACGAGCCGACGACGGGCCCGGAGATGCCGATTGCCCCCTGGAATGTGCCAGCGAGCAGGCCGGCGAACGGCGAGAGGCGGCGAGATTGTTCGGGGCTCGTTTGCAGGTCGGGCTTGACGAAGAACGTCGTGATGTAGACGACGATCGCAATGATCAATGCGATCACGAGTGGTTCGTCGGGCACGTTGACGAACAGCAGCGTTCCGATCACCGCGCCGATGCCACCCGTGATGGCGAGCGCAGGCAGATCGCGCGTCTCGCGTACGTGTTCGCGTTCGCCAACAGCAAGCACAGCGTTGGCAAGGAGGTTAGGGAGAGCGATCACCACGACGGCATCTCCGATGTCGACAAACAGTGCAGCGATGGGGATCACGATCACCGGCAGGCCCATGCCGGTCACGGCCTTGGAGATCGATCCGATGACGACTGCGACGAGCACGATGGTCAACTCGACGCCCGTCACTGCATCAGTCAACCGCCGATTGGCCCGGGTTCGCGTCGGGCTCGCACGCGCAGAGTTAGTTGCAGCCTCACGAAAACGGCTTGGCCGCAATCAGAGATGAATTAGGCGACGGCGCCGAGCGTGATCTCGATCATGGCGCTCAGCGTTTCCTGGCGCTCTTCGGCAGTCAGGTCGGCGCCCGTGAGGAGGTCGTCGCTCACGGTGCACACGCCCAGTGCTTTTGCGCCACGTTCGTGGGCCACGCCGTAGAGGCCAGCAACTTCCATCTCGACGGCGAGCACACCCATTCGCGCGAGCGGCGCAGCCATGTCGGCGAGTGGGATGTTCGTCGGTCCGTAGAACAGATCCGACGTCATCACGTTGCCGACATGCACGTTGCGACCCTGTGCTTCAGCAGCTTCGACGACCGAGCGAGCGAGGCCAAAGTCGGCGGTCGCAGCAAAGTCGTTGCCCTCGAATCGAGCGCGGTTCACCCCAGAGTCGGTGCACGCGCCGATCGCGATGATGACGTCGTTGACCGTGATGTAGGGCTGAATCGAGCCGCAGCTCCCCACGCGGATCAGCTTCTCGACGCCGTAGACGTCGATCAGCTCTGAGGCGTAGATCGAGATCGACGGAACACCCATGCCCGTGCCCATCACAGAGACCGGCTTCCCCTTGAACGTGCCGGTGTAGCCGAGCATCCCGCGCACGGCAGTGACTTCGACGGCGTCGTCGAGGAAGTTGGTCGCGATCCACTTGGCGCGCAGCGGGTCGCCCGGCAACAGGATCGTGTCGGCGAAGGCGTCGGAGTCGGCGGAGATGTGCGGGGTGGCCATGTACACCGACTCTAGTGAGGTCGATGATGTGGCCTTCACGTGTTGACGTGCATCGTGAACGCGTGTGACCGATTCGTGGCTATGTCCGGTGCATTGGTGGAGACCGATACATTACTTTGACGGATTCGCGGAGTCGGGCAACTGCCCAAAACGCAGATCCCTGGGGAGCGGTTCCTTGCCGTTGCCCTTCTGAGCGCCGATTCCTTCGGAGGTACTATGCGCAATCAACGTAAAACCATGGTGGCAGCAGTTGCCGCCCTCTCCCTCGTCGTCGCAGCATGCGGCAGCGATGGCGGCAGCAGCGACGCGACTGACTCGACCGAGGCTCCTGCCGCGACCGAAGCTCCTGCCGCGACCGAAGCTCCTGCCGAGGCTGGCTTCAACGTCGGTCTGACCTACGACATTGGTGGCCGCGGCGACCAGTCGTTCAACGACTCCGCAGCAGCTGGCCTCGATAACGCCAAAGCTGCACTCGGTGTGACCGGCTCGGAAGCTGAGCCCAACGCTGACGGTTCCGACCGTGCACAGCTCCTCCAGCTCCAGGCCGATCAGTCCGACCTCGTGATCGCTGTCGGCTTCCTCTTCGCCGGTGACGTCGCCGCTGTTGCGGCCGAGAACCCGGACACCAACTTCGCCGTC
>NZ_JBDNIJ010000314.1:0-2502 GCF_041688325.1 Ilumatobacter sp. | reverse complement strand
GCCGCCGAAGGTCGACCCCCATTACGTCACCGCCTACAAGCAGCGCCGCAAGGTGCCGTTCTGGGCCATGGCGACGCTGTCACTCATGCCCGTATGGGGCTTCATGTACGTGCGTGCTTTGACCGACGGCGGCGAAGTCGCCGCCGGACCAATCGGCGAAGGAGCAGAGGTCTATAACAACTGCGCCAGCTGCCACGGCGCCGCCGGTGGCGGTGGTGTGGGCTATGCCTTCACCGAAGGCGAAGTCCTCAAGACCTTCCCAAATATCGAAGACCAGATCCGTTACGTCTACTACGGCACCGAGCAGTACAACATTGCTGGCGTTGACGTGTACGGCAATCCGGAGCGTGAGGGCGGAGCCCACCAAACGGGAGTCAAGGGCGTCATGCCAGGTTTTGGTGGCCAGCTCACCGACGAGGAAATTGTCGCGGTGATCTGCCACGAGCGTTACACGCTCGCCGGTGCCGACCCGACCAGCGAAGAGTACGAAACCGAATTCGAGACCTGGTGCTCGGAAGAGTCCGTACTGTTCGAAGAGGTCGCAACCGGTGCTGTCATCCTGGCCTCCGACGATGCAATCGAGCCAGTCCCGGTCGGTGACTCGATGGTCGAAGTCACGCCGATCGGCTCTGCGCCGATCCCTGGCCGCAGCTGACCCGGTCGACGCTCCGCCGTCGACCTGCACACATCTCTTTGAGCCAGACTGACCTTCGTGCCGAGCCCGATGACTGCCATCTCCACTGATGTCCTCGTGGTCGGTGGCGGTCCGTGCGGGTCCAGCATCGCCACACGGTTGGCACGTGCCGGGCACCACGTCACTCTCGTCGAGAAGCGCAGCGGCCCACGCCACAAGGCGTGCGGCGACATCCTGTCACCACGCGCCGTTGCCGAACTCGCCGGTATCCAAATTGATCCGACGCAGATCGGCGGACACCTCGTCCAGGGCGTCCGGCTGACGCACGGCCGCCACGCCGTCGAATCGCCGTGGCCAGAACATCCCGACTTCCCCCAACACGGCATCGTGGTGCGCCGCGATCGGCTCGACGAGCATCTGCGCGATCGTGCCGTGACTGCAGGCGCCACTCTGTTGATGGGTCATGAGGCCGTCTCGCCGATTGCCGAGCGTGGATTCGTTCGTGGGGCGACGGTCCAACTCGTCAGCGACGAGGGCGAAGTCACAGGAACTCGCGAGATTCGCGCCCGATTCATCGTGGTCGCCGATGGCGCAAACAGCCGGTTCGGGCGCGGGCTCGGCACCAGCCGACAACGCAAGTGGCCCTATGCAATTGCCGCCCGCACCTACTTCGCGTCACCACGCACTCACGAAACCTGGGTCGAGACTTCGCTGGGCCTCCCCGACCCGAACGGCCAACCTGTCGCCGGCTACGGCTGGATTGCGCCGATGGGCGACGGCAACGTGAACGTCGGCGTGGGCGTGTTGTCAAGCCACCGAAATATCAAGAGCCTGAACACCCTGAAGCTCCTGACTTCCTTTTGTGCATCGATCGCCGATGACTGGGGAATCGACCCCAACGCAGGGCTGAAGGCGCCAACCCGGCTGCGACTTCCACTCGGTGGATCGGTCACACCCAAGATGGGCCCAACGTTCCTCGTCGTTGGCGACGCCGCTGGCGCCGCCAACCCGTTCAACGGCGACGGCCTCGAGGCAGCCTTCTTGGGTGGCCGTCTGGCCGCCGACGTCCTCGAAGAGGCCTTGACCACCGGCAACTCCACCTCGCTCCAGCGCTACCCCGTCCTGCTCGATGAGGAACTCGGTCGATATCGCAAGGTGGGCCGCCTCTCGGCTCGTTTCCTCGGCCGCCCGGCGATTCTGAAGCCAGCGCTGCACGTGGCCTCACGCAGCGACGCTGCGATGGGCGCCGTTTTGCGGATCGCCACGAACGAGATGCGCAACGACGCCAGCGCCGGTGGCGCCGAACGCGCCTACCGCCTCGCCGACATCATCTCCCGCTTCGCCCCCAGCTGGTAACGACCGCGCCAGCCCGCGCCAGTCTCACCCCACCCCACCCCACCTGACTTGACCCGACCCGACCCCACCTGACCCGACCCCACCCCACCCCACCTGACCCGACCCCACCTGACTTGTTTTGTGTGAGCGATAGCGGCGTCGTTTGGGTCAATTGCTCACACAAAAAGCCAGTCCAATTTTGTGTGAGCAATTGCGGCGTCCGACGCTGCTATCGCTCACACAAAACGCTGTGGCCCCTTACGTTCCCTCCGGTCCCCCGGAAACTCTGTGACATCGCGTCTGCAAGATGGTGTCATGACCAATCTGAATCGGCGCATCGCGTCGGTCGCGAACGGTCAGCTGGGGTTCGTCACCCGCACGCAGGTGCGGTCCTTAGGCGGATCGAATGACCAGCTTCGGAGCCGAGTCCAGAGCGGCACCCTCACACAATCCGGCACACACACCTATCGTCTGCCCGGCGCACCAACCGGGCCATCAGCGCGACTTGCCGCACTGCTCCTCGACATCGGGGG
>NZ_JBDNIJ010000050.1:0-60426 GCF_041688325.1 Ilumatobacter sp. | reverse complement strand
CGATCTCCGTACGTCCGCTCGATCACCCTCTGCAGCTCAACCAGATCCATGCGCGCACTGTACCGAACGGGCCAAGGCGTGCCCCGAAAACGAAACGAGCCGCCCTGTCCACAGACAGAACGACTCATTGGTCGGGGTGGGGAGATTTGAACTCCCGGCCTCCACGTCCCGAACGTGGCGCGCTACCAAGCTGCGCTACACCCCGTAGCGACTGCGGATGTTATCCGGCGGTTGCCGGTTCTTCCTCGGTCGATTCAGCAGCTTCGGCCTGATCCGCCTCATCCGACATCGCGGCCTCGGGAACCGCTATTCCCTCGGTGTACGTGCCACCGTTCATGATGGCGCTCGCCGCACGCTTCAGACGGAGAGCGTCGAGCGGCTTGATCAGCCAACCCTCGGCGCCACTTCGGCGAGCGAGGTGGAGATCGGCCTTTCGATCGAGCAGCATCAGCACAGGGACGTGCGGCAAGGTGTCTGCCGACTCGTCGAGGCGCAGCGACATGGTGACTGCCATGCCACCCATCGAACCAATCTGGAGATCGAGGATCGCTAGGTCGGGCAGGCGTTCGGCGACTTGATCGGCCACAACTCGGCCTTCACGGCACACGGTGAAGGTGACACCGTCGGCGCCAAGCGCCGCCGTGATGTCATCGACAACCCAGGTGGCATCGGTGGCAATGAGGATGTTCACGAGTCGAGACGTTATCCCCTCAACCCACATCGACCCGTGTTGTCACAGTTTGGTCTGACCGGAGCGTGACACTTTGCCGACACGAGACGCTTCAGGACCGTCCGAAGAGGTGGTCGGCGATGGTGTACAGCCCATCGAGGTCGTGGACATCGCTGTCGAGCAGCGGAAGCAGCGCCACCCGGTCGTGGCCGACGGCGTCGCCCAGCGGAGAGATCACATCGTGCTCGGCCTCGCGCAGTGTTCGGAGGTCAGCGACGTTGTGCCACAGCGCTGCGAGTTCACCAGTGGCGGCCTCAGCAGCGCCTCGAGCATCGACAGCGGTGCCCTCGCCAAAGGCTGGCTGTGTGCGGTTAATGATGGCTGCGCTGATGTCCACCTGTTGATCGACCAGCTGTTCGGCGAACCAGACCGCCTCGGTGATCGTGTCGTGACGCGGGGAAGCAACGATGACGAACGAGGTCTCAGGTGCTCTGATCAGGGCAACCACTTCGTCGGCACGATCACGAAACCCTGACTCCATTCCGGCAAACGCCTGGAAGAACGCCACCGCATCGGCAAGCACATCTGATCCGACCACCCGGCCGATGGCCTTCAGGATTGGTTGCGCCGCGACCCCGAGCACTCGGAGCCCGCCCTTGGTCGGCAGCATCAGCAACTTGAATGCTCGATGGTCGAGGAACCGGGCGAGCACACCGGGAGCTTCGAGGAAGTCGAGGGCGTTCCGGCTTGGCGGCGTATCGACGATGACAAGATCGAACCGTTCGTCGCCGTGCAGGGTGTGCAGAGTCTCGGCCGCCATGTACTCCTGGGTGCCACTCATCGCCCCGGCCATGTTCCGGTAGAGCGGGTTGGTCAAAATACGTTCGATTTGGTCAGGGTCCGAGGCGTGTCGAGTGACCAACCCATCAAACGTTGCCGCCGTGTCGAGCATCATCGCCCACAGTTCGCCGTTCGGCGCATCACCTGCTCGGGAATCGAGTTCGATTCGCTGGGGCTCTGCTGCCAGGCCGTCAACGAGGCCGAGTGCATCCGCCAGACGCCGCGCGGGGTCGATGGTGACGACCACGGCTCGGCGACCCAGACGCGCCGCCTCGAGCCCGAGAACGGCCGCAGTTGTGGTCTTGCCGACGCCACCCGAGCCACAGCACACGATGACCGACGAGTTATCGATGACGGCACCGAGATCAGCCACGATCAGCCACGATCAGCCTCTGATGCAGTTACTGATGCAGTTACTGATTCGGCCAGTACGTCGGCCATCAGGTCGATGTCGGCGGACGTAAGGCCGGCCACGAGGCGGGCAGGGAGATGCAACTGGGCAAGCGGCATCTCGTTGGCTAACCGCCCAATTTCGTTGCTCTCCATGGCCCGGCGGGCGCGTCGGAACGACGCCGCAGCGCGAAGCACATCGCCGTCGACACCGGCCATTCCCCGGAGTGCCGCGTCTTGCCCGGCGACATCGGGGAGCGCTGCACCGTCGTCGACTGCGTTCACCACGATCGGGCCGAGTTGGATGCCGACATCGTCTTCGAGCGCAAACGCCGTTTCGATGACCTCGTTCACCGGAGTGGTCTCGGGAAGCGTGACCAACACGACCTGGCACCGCTCGACATCTGTCAGCAGTTCGATCACGCCGTCAGATTGCGTTCGCACGGGGCCACTCCGCACGGCGTTGGCCAAACCAGTTGCCGACGTGAGGAATGTGATCGCATGCCCGGCGGCAGGGCCGTCGACGACAATCACGTCATAATCGCCACTTTGTTCGTACTGCCGAATTTTGCCGAGCACGACCACATCGTCGATTCCCGGCGCAGCAGTACCGACCATGTCGATAACCCCCGTTTTGTTCAATCGCTTGGCAATCCGTTGGAAACCATGGTCCCGGAGGTACTCGTCGAGGGCATCAGCGGCAGAAATATGAACGACTTCGAGAGTGCCGCCCGGCGGGTCAGCGCCGTCGCCATCACTCTCGCCCTCTCTCTCAACCTCACTATCGCTGTCGCTATCAACGTCATTGCGGAGGAGTTCGTCGAGGGTCGGCTTGCCGTCGAGTTCGACCACGAGGACACGTCGTCCGTCACGGCTGGCCGCGCGAGCGATGACAGCCGTTACTGTTGTCTTCCCTACACCCCCCTTGCCCGCCACAATCACAACATTTGTGGCGGTCAACGACTGCAGCGGACTCTCATGTTCCGGAGGCACCTTTGCGCAGACTAGCGATCGCTTTGCTCACAATGGCGGCCGGGCTCTCGATGTTCGGCGGCGCGGCAAATGCACAGACCGACAACGAAGGCGACGGCGTCGACACCGTGACAACTCCGGGTGGCGCTGACATCGCCCCGGTCGACGTGCTGCAGGTGAGCGGATTCATCGACGACATCTTGATCGACGAGATCGGCAACGCCATCGAACGGGCCCAGAACGGCGGCGCCCAGGCACTGATCCTCCAGGTCAACAGCGATGGGACAATCGTCGACGACAATGTCGTTGCCGAGCTGCTCGACAGCATCGCAAACGCCCCCATACCCATCGGCGTGTGGGTTGGTCCCACCGGTTCCCGCTTTTACGGGCCAGCTGCACAGATACTGGCCGTCGCCGACGTCACGGGGATGGCACCCGGCGCCCGCGTCGGCTACATCGGTGTGCCGCTGAAAGTTCCTTTTGTTGACATCAACTTCGGTGTGGCTGAAGAAACCCTCCGCAACGGTTCGGTCGGCCTCAGCGAAGCGCGAGCCCTCGACATCTTCAAGCAACGCATCGACGACGAAGGCATCCCCACGGTCACCTCGATGCTGCAGGCCATGAACGGCTACGAAGAGTCCGGCACGACCCTGCTGACCACCGAACAGGTTGTCACCGACGACGGCAATTTGCGGTTCGACACCGTGGCAACGGTGCGCTTCTCCAAGCTGTCACTGATCGACCAGCTGTTCCACACGGTTGCCAGCCCTCCAGTCGCCTATCTGCTGCTCCTGACCGGCCTCGCACTGCTCGTGTTCGAGTTCTACACGGCCGGCGTCGGCGTGGGTGGTGTGGTCGGCGCAGTGTGCACGTTCCTCGCCTTCAGCGGGCTCTCAGTGCTCCCGACTCGAACGTGGGCCATCGTCGTCATTGGCGTGGCGATGCTTGCCTTCGCCGTCGATGTTCAAGTGGGGATACCCAGGTTCTGGACAGGTATCGGCTTGCTTCTGACCGTCATCGGAACGTGGTTTCTGTTTGAATCGCTGCCCAGCGCAAGCATGCGTCCGTCGTGGATCGCCCTGCTTGCCGGCATCGGCGGCATCTCACTCACGTTCATCGTCGGCATGCCGAACATGGTCCGCACTCGATTCGCCACACCGACTATCGGTCGTGAGTGGATGATCGGCGAAGTCGGCACCGCAATCACTGACGTCGACCCTGACGGCGTGGTCGAGATCGGCGCCGGCCGCTGGCGAGCCCGCACCAACCGAGCGACTCCCGTGCTCGCAGGCGAGCAAGTTCGTGTCGCCGAAATCGATGGGATCACTCTCGAAGTCGAGCCGCTCGAAGGCGCCGCGAAGGACTACCGCGAGATGCGCGGCAAGGACGACGCCGCAGCGCCCAACGACGAAAACGTGAACGACGAGAACGTGAACGCCGGGCCAACTTCACCCACAGTGCCGGAATAGTCGGATTTCCCAACCAATTGACCCTTGACCGGCGCAGTGTCCACCACCTACCGTGAACAATGTGCAGTTGGTTCCATCGCAGCCGGGTTTATTCGACTGGCGCAGCAAGGCCGCCTGTCAGGGCGACATGGGCAGCGCGTTCTACCCTCCGCTCCGTTCCGAGAAACGCTCGATCAAGGAAGCTCGCGAAAAACGCGCGAAGAAGGTCTGTGCATCATGCGTGGTGCGCACGACCTGCCTCGACCAGGCCCTTCACCGCGGCGAGCGCTACGGCATCTGGGGTGGCCTCACCGATCTCGAACGACAGCACCTACGCGCCAGCTGACCGGTCACACTGTGTCAGGCACAGTGTGACCGTGTCAGGCACAGTGTGACCGCTACGCCGGAGGAAGCCGGGGACCACCAATACGGACATCTTCGCGGCGTCGTGTGACTCCGCGAGCGTCGAGTTCGGCAACGAGTGGCAGCACGTACTTACGGCTGGCGCCGGTGGCGTCACGGAACTGGGCCACAGTGAAGCCATCTGCGTGTTCAGCAAGCAGTTCCGCAGCGACGTAACCCGCTGCCTCAATCGCGTCGCGGTGGAACCCGATCCCGTCTCGTTGAATGACGTGGCCACGCCGAACCAGCTCGCGCAGGTCGTTGCGATCGACATCGGCAAGTGACGGCGGCATGAATCCACCGCCGAGCAATTCGGCCAGCACCGGGTGATCCTCGTACGGATCGATTGCATCAGCGGGCTGGACGAGGCCGGCAGTGACAACAACCTCGTCGAGAGTCAGAAGTACCGCCCGCTCACGATCGTCGAATGCGGCGAGGTCGACGCCTGCAGGGCCGGCCTCTTCGACCCGGGCAATGACCGTCTCGACCAGTTCGGCGAGCGACTCCGGCGACGTGACCCATTCACCGATCACCGGATCGACGACCTCGCCAGTGAGCTGCTCGATTTCGTCGATGGTCAGCCATCCTCGCTCGCTGACCAGTCGATCGATGCTGCGATCGGGTGCGGCCCGAGACGCTCGCAGCACGGGATCAATGTCGAGCACTTCTCCCCCACCGATTGTCTCGTCACGACCGGATTCACGCAGGACAAAGCGATCACCTGGCAAGAGCGGGACTGCTGCCGGGAGAAACAGCCTGACCGCGCCGGTGCTTCCGGGCGACAATTCCTCAACGCCGAGCACGCGCAGCTTGACTGCGTATTCACCAGAACCGATGTAGGCGACGTACGCACCGCGACGCGACACATCGTGATCGAGTGCATCGAGCACTCGCAACGAGGCATCGAATCGGCTCGTGAGCCGCCAACGATCGGGTTCGATCACTGCATCGCCGCGCTTGAGGTCGTTGTGGTCGACGCCAGCGAGGTTGACCGCAACGCGGTTGCCCGCGCCGATCTCGTCGACTGTCTGGCCAGCAGTCTGGATCGCACGGACACGCGCTGAATGACCGCCAGGCTCGATGCTGACCAACTGGTCGTTACGTAACGTGCCACCCACCAACGTGCCGGTACCGACAGTGCCGCTGCCTTTGGCCGCGAACACGCGGTCGAGCCACAGACGGGGTCGCTGACGGTCGGCTGCTGCTGAGCTGCGGGCGATCAGGTCATCGAGCGCCACGCGCATCTCGTCAATGCCAGCCCCAGTTATCGACGAGACCGGCAGCATCGGGGCGCCCTCGAGGAACGTGCCGGCGACGTGCTCAGCGACTTCGAGCTCGGCGAGTTCGAGCCACTCGCCGTCGACGAGGTCGACTTTGGTCAGGGCGATGATGCCGTTCTTGATGCCGAGGAGTTCGAGGATGCGGAGGTGCTCTTCGGACTGAGGCTTCCATCCTTCGGTTGCGGCGACGACGAACACGCATGCGGTGACGCCGCCGACTCCGGCGAGCATGTTGCGAAGGAACTTCACGTGTCCAGGTACGTCGATGAAGCTCAGCTCAGCTCCGGAGGGCAACACCGTGTGGGCGAAGCCGAGGTCGATGGTCAGCCCGCGCCGTTTCTCTTCTTCGAGGCGGTCAGGGTCGGTACCCGTGAGCGACTGGACGAGCGACGATTTACCGTGATCGACGTGCCCAGCCGTTGCGATGACCGTCATCTGCCTGCCGCCAGCAGCGCATCGATCACTCTCTGATCGTCGACGGGGTCGATCGAGCGAAGATCGAGCGATGTCCGGTCGTCACGCGAACGCGCAATCACCGGCGTGGCGAACTGCCGGAGCGGTTTGAGGAGGTCGCCGTCGATCACCACGCCGACCGAGGGCATCGTGACGCCAGGGGCAGAGCCCGCACCCGGCAATGCTTCGGTCGACTCGACCCGGGCGCTCGGATGCGCCACCCGGACGGCATCGACGATCGACTCGGCCCGCGTTTGCAGCGCGGCAATCGGGGTGGCAACCATCCTCCAGAACGCGATGTCGGTCGCAACACGCTTGTCGAGATACGTGAGCGCAGTTGTTTGCAGCGCGGCGAGCACCAGGCCTCCGGGCCGAAGCGCCCGTGCAAGCGGATGACGCAAGCACTGTTCGACGAGGTCGGCACGACCGGCGATAATCCCGGCCTGGGGACCGCCGAGCAGCTTGTCGCCACTGAAGGTAATCAAATCAGCTCCGTCGGCAATGGCCTGCACGGCGGCCGGTTCGCCAGCCAGCCAGGCTGGCGGCGCTCCAGGCAACCACGGACATGTGGCGTCAACGAGGCCGCTGCCAATGTCGGCAACCACGGGCACGTTGAGCGTCGCCAGGTCGGCGATCGAGGTCTCCTCGACAAAACCCTCCACCCGATAGTTGCTCGGGTGCACCTTGAGCACCATCGCCGCGTCGACATCGGGGCGAGCGATCGCTTTCGCGTAGTCGGCGACTCGCGTGCGGTTGGTGGTGCCGACGTCGACAAGCCGGGCCCCGGACTGTTCGATCACTTCGGGAACGCGGAACGACCCACCGATCTCGACGCTCTCGCCTCGGCTGACTGGCACATCACGCCCTTCGGCGAGCGCCGCGACGACAAGCAGCACCGCAGCCGCGTTGTTGTTGACGACCATTGCCTTCTCAGCGCCGCACAGCCGGGCGAAAAGTTTGCCGACGGCGGCCTGCCGCGATCCTCGTTGACCGGTCGACAGATCAAACTCGACGGTCTGCGCTGCAGCTGCCTGCTGGTGGGCGAGCGGTGCCCGGCCAAGGTTCGTGTGGAGAAGTACGCCGGTTGCGTTGACCACCGGTGTCAGCAACGTGCGCCGAAACTGCTCCGCTCGCGCAGCTGCCGATTCGTGATCACCTGCGTCGATCGCCTCACGGGCAATGTCGACGAGGATCGGGTGTGGGAGACCGGAGGCCTTCAGCGAGCGGGCGAGTTTGTCCACCGACGGTGGACGGGAAGGCGCAGTCATGTCGCACCTCCCAGAAAGAACGGTCGAGTTGCCACGCTGCACAGCCTACGAGGCACCGCGAAACGTTCCCTGTCGAGGCCATGCGGTCGACCTAACGTCTGGCCATGGACGTGCTGGAACTCGACCCCGCCAACGCCACCCACATCAAACAGTTCAGCGAGATCCGGCTGCGCGCGCTGCATACCGACCCGGCAGTATTCGACTCCACCTACGAACGAGAACTCACTTTCAGCGACGCACAGTGGCGAGGACGTCTTGAGAGCTTTGCCGGGCATCCTGGCGCTGTTCTCGCCGCCTTCACTGTCGTTGCCACAGCGATTCGTGCCGCGACTGCCACAGCAACGGGGGTCGGGCCGAACGAAACGGTTGCTGCACCCGTTGGCATCGTCGGCGTTGGTCTACCCGAGCCAACGGACGCAACGATCTGGGGCATGTGGGTGGCGCCCGAGTGTCGGCTGCGAGGCCTCGCAGCAGAACTCCTCCACAGCGCTGAGGCGTGGGCAGTCAAATCCGGTGCGGACACCGCGACCCTGTGGGTGCACCACTCGAACGATGGAGCTCAGGCTCTCTATCGAAGCCGAGGCTACGAACTCGTTGAACCGGACGACCTCCCGGCCACCGTCCCCGATGCCTGTTGCGGAGAAGTCTGCATGCGGGCACGTCTCGCAGCTACCTGAGCTGCTCTACGCTGATGTGCTGTGAGCCCGCTGCTGATTCCGATCGTTCAACTCGACCCCGACCTGCCGCTGCCGAAGTACGCCCACGAGGGCGACGCCGGCCTCGACCTGTACGCCGCTGAGGACGCGACGATTGCCGCCAGCGGTGGCCGTGCGCTTGTCGCCACCGGCATCTCGATCGCGATCCCGATGGGCTACGGCGGCTTCGTGCTCCCTCGCAGCGGCATGGCGCTGAAGCACGGCATCAGCGTCGTCAACGCGCCCGGTCTGATCGACGCTGCGTACCGTGGCGAGATCAAGGTCATCCTGATTAATACCGATCCAACCAGCGACTACTCGCTGACCAAGGGTGACCGTGTCGCACAACTGGTCGTCCAGAAGGTCGAACAGGTCGAGTGGCAAGTCACCGACGACCTGGATGGCCAAGACCGCGGCGGCGGCTTCGGCCACTCCGGCACCTAGTCCTCAACCCCACGCGAACACGGGTTGTTCGAACTCACTGACTCGACAGCTGGCGCCAGTCTTGCCTTCGAGGCCGACCCAGCGGAACTGCAGAATCACCGCGCCGGTGGGCGCATGAATGAGATCGCCGCTGAGTGGAACCTGCACGACAGGTCGGTTGCTCTCGGGGATCTCGACGAAGCGCGGCGAATCATCACGGCAGAGCTCATGCAAGCCGATGCGGTAGGCAGCGAGCACCTCGTCCGGGCTCGGCTCGAGCACCAGATCAGCGCCACCCCACACGACGACCGGTGTCATCACGTAGCCCGATCGAGTCGCGTAGTCGTCGAGGAGCCCAAGCACCGCTGACTCCGGCAGCCGCACCCCAACTTCCTCGTCGGTCTCGCGCAGTGCCGCTTCGATCACGGTTTCACCAGCGTCGATCCGCCCGCCAGGAAGTGCCCACTGCGCCGAATGGGTGTTCAGTCGGACCGCTCGGCGGCAGAGGACGAACGCCGCGCCACCGGCCACACCTTCCATTCGACCGTCCAGGAGGTGCGCGATGTCATCAGCTACCACGAGCTTCGACATCCCGTCCTCCGTCGACGGATGCGCATCGACACGGTCCGAACCGTGCTCGGAATCGACAACGACGATGGCCACGGCGGCGTGACGGCGACCATCGAGCGGAAGTTCGAGACGATCATGCGCCGCGAGATTCAGTTCGATCCGGGAGCGAAGGGCATCGTCATACGTGATCACCGGACCAGCATCGCCGATCGGCCCGCCACCGGCCGGATCGGATCGTTCACACCTTGCTCCCGGCCGATTCGGGATCAGTCCGTTCGAGGCCAAGGAAGCATGAACCCGAGCAGGCCTCCGCCAACGAGTGGTGAGGCCTGACGCCTGGACCGGACGAACTTGACCGAATCAGCCGCGGTACGAGTGGGTGATGGGGAGTCGGCGGTCGCGGCCGAAAGCTTTGGCGCTTACGATGACACCGGGCGGACACTGACGGCGCTTGTACTCGGCAATGTCGACGAGCCGGGTGATGCGGCGCACCATTACTTCATCGTGGCCGAGTTCGATGATCTCGCCGGCGGTGCGGTCCTGCTCGACATACAGTTCAAGGATCGGGTCAAGCACGTCATACGGCGGCAGAGAATCGTCGTCGCGCTGGTCGGGTCGGAGCTCGGCTGAAGGCGGCTTCGTGATCACATCGACAGGGATCACTTCGCGCCCCGCAGCTTCGTTGACATAGCGGCACAGCTCGTACACACGCAGCTTGAGGACGTCCTTGATCATGGCGTAGCCGCCAACCGAGTCGCCGTAAATCGTGAAATAGCCGACGGCCATCTCGCTCTTGTTGCCAGTGGTCAGCACCATCCAACCGAACTCGTTCGACAGCGCCATGAGCAACTGACCGCGGCACCGGCTCTGAATATTCTCGTAGGTCAACCCGACGTCACGACCCTCGAAGGCGTCACTGAGCATCTCCTGATAGGCCGCGAAGGCCGGCTCGATGGAGATGGTCCGGTAGTCGATCCCGAGGTTCGCGGCGAGCTTCGCAGCATCGGACTTCGAGTGGTCGCTCGAATAGCGCGATGGCATCGACACACCATGGACGTGCCCAGGGCCGAGGGCGTCGGTCGCAATGCATGCAACGATCGTCGAGTCAATGCCGCCCGACAGGCCGATCACCACATCGCTGAAGCCGTTCTTCTGGCAGTAGTCACGAGTGCCGAGCACCAGTGCGTCGTACAACTCTTGGTCAGAACTCAGTGGTTCGGTGATCGGCGCGAGCAGCGGCTCGGTTGGCGCTGCGGCACGGCGCGGCTCACTGGAAATCTCGATGGTCGGCAGGAGCGCGTTCGTGACACGCCCTCGCGGGTCAAGCAGACGCTTGCGGTACACCGGAGGCACCGGGACGTCGACGATCGTGATGTCTTCGACGAACTGCGGCGACCGAGCGAGCAGCGTCCCCTTGTGGTCGACAGCGAACGAGCCACCGTCGAAGACCAACTCGTCTTGACCGCCGACCTGGTTGACGTAGACGACGGCGCAGTGCGAGTCAGCGGCACGCATCGACACAAGCTGCTCGCGCACCAGGTCTTTCTCGACGCGGAACGGTGAACCGTTGATGTTGATGTTGATCTCGGCACCTGCTGCTGCTTGTTCAGCAAGCGGACCGGTCGGGCTCCAGATGTCTTCGCAGATCGACACGCCAACCTTGACGCCACCGATCACAAACAGTTCAAGCGGGTCGGAGTCGTAGCCGGCTGTGAAGTAGCGCTGTTCGTCGAACACGGTCGTGTTGGGCAGCAAACGCTTGTGATACACCCCGACGACCTCGCCGCCAACACACACCGCCGCCGCGTTGTAGAGGTCTCGGTCCTGGTCGACAAACCCGACCACTGCAACGCACTCGCCCGTCGCAGCAGCGAAGGTGTCGAGCGCTACACGGTTGTCAGCAACGAACCCCGGCTTCATCACGAGGTCTTCTGGCGGATACCCGGTGACCGACAGTTCGGGGAACGCAACGATGTCGCATCCGGCCCGCTCGGCTTGACCATAGGCCTCCATCAACTTCGCGAGGTTGCCGTCGAGATCACCGACCGTTGGGTTGAGTTGGGCGAGGGCGACACGCAGAACCGTCACCGTTGCAAGGATAGTCGTCCGAGATGCCCGGCTCACTGAAGAAATTCCAGCAAAGAGTGGCCTTCAGTAAAGATCCAGACTGGTCTTCTGGCACTATTGGCGGAGTGCGTTGGAAGGCCTTGGCGATCGTCGGAGTGATGTTCACGGCCGCGTGCACCCCTGGCGAGGGCCCAGGGTCGATCCCGCTGCCGACATCAGGCGATACGACGACCACGAGCACCACGAGCACCACCAGCACCACCAGCACGACAACCACCACCACGCTGGTTCCCCCTCGGCTCGAGGTGACCATTCGCCGGACGACCGACGGCGTGCCGCACATCATCGGCAACAACCTCGAATCCGTCGCGTACGGCCAAGGCTTCGTCAGCGCGCAAGACCACGGCTGCACACTCATCGACCAGATCCTGAAGGTGTACGGCGTCCGGTCGGAGAACCTGGGCCCCGGCGACGATGGACGTAACACCGAGAGCGATTTTGCCTGGCGCGCCATCGACATCGCGAGCATCGCGACAGCCGACTACAACGACGCTTCGAGCGACGTGATCACGCAGTTCGAAGCATTCGCCGAAGGTTGGAACGCCCACCTCGCCGAGCAAGGCGACGACGGGCTCACCGGCTGGTGCAACGGCGCCCCCTGGATTCGGCCAGTCCAGCCGGTCGAGGTCTACGTGTACGCACGGTCGATCGCCCTACTCGCCAGCAGTAGCCGTTTCGCCGAATTCATCCCGTCAGCGCAGCCACCCGTCGTCGCCGAAGTCCTCGGATTCGCCCCGACCAAGCCGGCTACAAACGCCGACGATGCCGACGATGCTGCCCCAGACTTCTCGGTGCTCGAGCCGATCGACCTCGGCAGCAATGGGTGGGCCGTCGGCAAAGAACGCACCGCGTCCGGTACAGGCGGGCTGCTCGTCGCCAACCCGCACTTCCCCTGGGAAGGCGAACTGAGATTCGCCGAAACACACCTCACCGTTCCGGGTGAGGTTGACATCTACGGCGCCCAACTCCTCGGGCTGCCTGGCATCGGAATCGGATTCACCGACGGAGTCGCGTGGACCCACACCGTTTCGGCTGGCAAGCGGCTGACGGCCTATCTCCTGACGCTCGACCCCGAGTCACCCACGTCGTACCTCGTCGATGGCGAGTCTCGCCCGATGACCTCGACCGATTACACCATCTCGATCTTGCGTGCTGACAGCTCGATCGACAACGAGACGCGCACCCTGTGGCGCAGCGAGTACGGCCCAATCGTCGACTTCCCCGGCCTCGGCTGGACTGACTCGGCGGTCCTCACCTTTCGCGACGCGAACATCAACAACAACGAGTTCATTGAGCAGTACCGAGACATGATCGACGTACAGAGCCTCGACGAGCTGCAAGCCGTCTACGAAGAACACCAGGGCGTCCCGTTGTTCAACACGGTCGCCACGGGCTCCGATGGGCGCGTCTGGTACGCCGACACCGCTGCCACGCCGAACCTTTCGGCCGAGGGCGAGCAGCTGTTCCTCGAGAAGCTGTTCACTGATCCAATCACCCAAATTGGGTATGACAACGGCGTCATCCTTCTCGACGGAGCCGACAGCCGGCTCGCCTGGGAAACCGTTCCCGGCGCTCGTGACGACGGGCTTGTGCCGTTCAGCGAGATGCCCATGGTCGAACGGAACGACTACGTCTTCAACGCCAACGACAGCTTTTGGGTGTCGAGCGACGAATTCACCACCACCGGCGATTTCTCGATCCTCCACGGCGAGCAGAACACTCCGCTGTCAATGCGCTCTCGGCAGAACGCCGCTGTACTCGGGTCAGACAATCGGCTCGGTCTCGCCGGCGACGACGGCAACTTCTCTGGCCTTGAACTGCGCGACGCGGTCTTTGACAATCGGGCCCAGACCGCACTCCTGCTGCGCTCCAACGCCGTCGACCGATGCGTCGCCAATCCACTGATCGAAGTCGTCGAAGTCCTCGCCAACAATGAGACCATTGCATTGCCCGCCGAAATCGTCGACATCTCGGCCGCCTGCGACGTGCTGTCGGTCTGGGACGGCCGCTATGACCTCGCAAGCTCTGGCCCGCTCCTGTGGCGCGAGGTAATGACCCGCTTCACAAATGCCGATCGCACGACCACCGGTGTGCTCTTCGGCGACGATTTCGATCCGGCCCGCCCCACCGTCACCCCCGGGGTCCCTGCCGTTCCTGCGGCAATCGGCAATGGCGACCCCATTCTTCAAGCGATCGCTCGGGCAGTTCAGACATTGACCAAGGCCGGGTTTGCTGTCAATGCTTCACTTGGTGCAGCACAATTCACCGTGCGCTCCGGGATTCGCATCCCGCTGCACGGCGGCACCGACACCGACGGCGTCACCAACGTCGTGACGTGGAGCAACAACAACTCGAGCTCCGAGCCATCATCGGCGCGCGGCGATGCCGTCGCCCCCGGCAGCGCACTTCGGGGCGAAGGTGCCCCGGTCAACTTCGGGTCGAGCTTCATGCTCGCCGTCGACTACTCCGGTGACCGCCTGCAGGCGTGGGCGATCACGAGTTACGGGCAGACCGGCGATCGCACGTCGCCGCTCTTCGAGCAACAAACGAATCGGTTCAGCGAAAAGAACTGGCGTGACGTTGCATTCACCGCCAAACAAATCGCCGCGGACCCCAATCTTACCGAACGCACGCTCATCGTCCCGTAGCGCACTCACGCCGATCAGACCGCGACGCGGGATCCATTTTTGGTCACAGATGCCCACTCCAATTCACGCGCCGTTCACAGAGACGCAATACCAATCTGGGTCGTTGCTGCGACAATTCTCGTCGTTCACGGGTCGCGGCCTAACCTTGTCCCGCCCCACCAACGAGAGAATTCGAGGATCACATAGTGGCTATCAAGGCTGAATACATCTGGATCGACGGCGCCGAGCCGACCCCGCAGCTTCGTTCGAAGACGAAGATTCTGGACGATGACAACGGTGTCGAGCTTGCCGACATGCCCCTGTGGGGCTTCGACGGCTCGTCCACTAACCAGGCCACCGGCGACAAGAGCGACTGCGTCCTCAAGCCCGCTCGCGTCTTCCCGGACCCGATCCGCGGTGGCAGCAGCATCCTCGTCATGTGCGAGGTGATGCTTGTCGACGGCAAGGCCCACCCGACCAACACCCGTGCAGCAGCGGCACGCACCGCCAAGAAGTACAAGAAGCACGAGCCGATGTTCGGGATCGAGCAGGAGTACACGATGCTGAAGCCCGACGGCTCGCCGCTCGGCTTCCCCGACAACGGTTTCCCCGCACCGCAGGGTCCGTACTATTGCGGCATCGGCGAAATCGCCATCACCGGCCGAGACATCGCTGAAGACCACATGGATGCATGCCTTGACGCCGGAGTCACGCTCTCGGGCATCAATGCCGAAGTGATGCCCGGCCAGTGGGAATTCCAGGTTGGGCCAGTCGGCCTCCTCGAAGTGTCCGACGAACTCTGGATCGGCCGCTACCTGCTGCACCGCATCGCCGAGGAGTACGGCGTGATCATCGACATCAGTGCCAAGCCGGTCAAGGGCGACTGGAACGGCGCCGGCGCCCACACGAACTTCTCCACCAAGGAGATGCGCGAAGATGGCGGCATGGCGCATATCGAGGCTGGCTGCGTGGCCCTTGGCAAGAAAGCTGCTCTGCACATCGCCAATTACGGCGCTGGCGTCGAGGATCGTCTCACCGGCGCCCACGAGACACAGCGTTATGACCAGTTCAGCTACGGCGTCTCGGACCGCGGCGCATCGATCCGCATCCCCTGGCAGTGCTCGATCGACGGCAAGGGTTACCTCGAGGACCGCCGCCCGAACGGCAACATCGACCCCTATACCGTCGCCCGCCTCATGACTGAGACCATCTGCTCCGCCATAAAGTGAAACGCGCTGAGACGGTCCGGAACGACCGATCCTGTCTCAGTTTGGATGAGTTATAGATACCTGAACAGCAACGTGGCTGACGGGGTGGGGGCCTTGCGTCCCTACCCCGTCGCCATTTTTCACGCAATCTGAAAGACTGGATCGAATGAGCAGTGAACAGCAACGGGAATACGTCCTTCGCTCGGTTGAAGAACGCGGGGTGCGCTTGGTCCGACTCTGGTTCACCGACGTGCTCGGGACCTTAAAGAGCCTTGCGATCTCCCCCGCCGAACTCGACAATGCCCTCAACGATGGTATGACCTTCGACGGCTCATCGATCGACGGGTTCTCCCGCGTGCAAGAAGCCGACGTGCTCGCAATCCCTGACCCCGACACGTTCGAGGTCCTGCCATGGGGCGACCCCAAGGTCCCCGAAGCACGGATCTTCTGTGACATCTACAACCTCGACGGCACGCCATTCGCCGGCGATCCGCGTCAGGTGCTGCGCCGCCACATGAAGGCCGCACACGAAGCCGGCCTCACTTTCTATGTCGCACCCGACATCGAGTTTTTCTACTTCGAGCCGCTCACGCCCGGCGCCCTGCCCGTGCCGATCGACGACGGCGGCTTCTTCGACCTCACCACCAACGACATCACCGGCGAACTCCGCAAGAAGACCATCCGCACGCTCGAAGCAATGGGTATCCCGGTGGAATACAGCTTCCACGAGGACGCACCTGGCCAGCAAGAGATCGACCTCCGCCACACCGACGCTCTCACGATGGCGGACAGCATGATGACCTTCCGCCACGCCGTGCGCGAGGTTGCTGCGAGGAACAACGTGCACGCCACGTTCATGCCCAAGCCCCTCGAAGGAATCCAGGGATCGGGCATGCACGTGCACCTCTCGCTGTTTCAAAACGACGAGAACGCGTTCTACGACGGCGACGATCCATACAACCTGTCGCCGACCGCCAAGGCCTTCATGGCCGGTCTGCTGCGCCACGCTCCAGAGATCACAGCGGTCACCAACCAGACTGTCAACAGCTACAAGCGACTCGTCCCCGGGTTCGAGGCTCCGGTCCACGTCAGCTGGGCCCGCAACAATCGGAGCGGCCTGATCCGTGTGCCGATTGCGAAGAAGGGCAATCCGACCGCCACACGGCTCGAGTACCGCTCGCCCGACCCGGCTTGCAACCCCTATCTTGCCTTCAGCTTGATGCTGGCGGCCGGCATGAAGGGCGTCAACGAGGGCTACGAGCTGCCTGACGAGGCCGACGCGAACCTCTTCGAGATCAGCGACGACGTCCTCGCCGAACTCGGTATTGGACAGCTCCCCGAGTCGCTTGCGGCCGCACTCGAAACGATGGAGACCTCGACACTGGTCCGAGAAGCACTGGGCGAACACATCTTCGAATGGTTCCTCCGGAATAAACGTCGAGAGTGGCGGGCGTACAAGACGCATGTGAGCGCGTTCGAGCGAGATCGGTATCTGACGGCGCTGTGAGCGCAACGCTGCCAGCCAAATCGATGCTCGTCGTCGTCCCCGATCCGGCGACGCCGGAACTGGCGCGCACTCTCGACCTCGGCGGTTACAGCTGGAAGGCGGTCAACACAACGACCGCAGCCGGCGAGTCCGAGCCCGATGGCGGATGGGCCGGAGCGATCGTCGACGCGACCGGCGATCCCGAAGCTGCGTGGGCATTCCTCCGAACGCTGCGCAAGCAGCCGGAGCGTTCGCTGCCGGTGCTCGTGTTGATCGGCGGCGCGCAGCTCTCCGAACTCGAACACCGTGACGACCTGTTCGACGACTTCTGCCTCACACCTTTCCACCCCGCCGAGGTCGAAGCCCGTCTGCGACATCTGCTTGCCGGTGAAGTGCAACTCGTCAGCGCCGACCTCGTCGAGTACGGCCCGCTCAGCCTCAACCTCGAGACCTACCAGGCGTCGATGGCCGGCAGGCCGCTCGACATGACCTACATGGAGTACGAGCTCCTCAAGTTCCTCGCGCAGAACCCTGGCAAGGTGTTCACTCGCGAGATCCTGCTCAGTCGAGTGTGGGGCTACGAGTACTACGGCGGCGCGCGTACTGTCGATGTCCACATTCGTCGGTTGCGAGCCAAGCTCGGTGAGGAACACGCCGGCCTGATCCAAACCGTGCGGTCGGTCGGCTATCGCTTCGGCGAGTCTCGCTGGGAGAGTTAAGTCAGTTGCAGGAAATCGACGATCGTCGCTGAGATAACGTTGGCGAACACTGCGCAGCCCTGCTTGCGCGGGTGCACCCCGTCGTCGCGAAGGTTGCCATCGTCGGCAGCCACCGAACTCCACCGAGCAATCGCGCTGTTGCCGCGATCAAGCACCCGGTCAGTGATTGCACCGTTGATAGCGTCGGCCCCTTCCGGCTGATCCTCGAAGTAGGTGTCGACCCAGATGAGCGGGGATTCCTCAGGGATCGTCCGCAACATCTCAGTAATCACTGCAGCGCGCTCGGCGGCATCGCCGTACTGGTTGATGTCGTTGGTTCCCAAGGCGACGACCCAAAGCTCGTTCGAATGATCGTCGTCGCGATCCGGCGAGCTGACGATAAAGCTGGCGATGTCGACCCCACTCGGGTTGCTTCCAAAGGACAGCGCTGTCCGCTTACCTTGCTTCGACTCGATGATGATCTCGTCGAAGCCGAGCTGTTCGTAGGCTTCTTGCAGCGCAGGCGTCGACGCGACGGTGATGGAGTCGCCGATCATGATGACCGTGTCGATGGCGGTGTTCGACGTCGGCAGAACATTGGCATCGACGACGGCCTCGCCGTTCGGTTCTGAACCGACCCAGATCGTCGGAAATGGCGCATCGTTACCGGCCGACGACGTCAACTCGGAGCAGCTGGCGACAGTGAGTGCAACCGCGACAAGGCAAACGGAGAGCGACCGAGGCGACATTGCCTCTATTGTGCCCACTGCGGCCAACTGCGGTCTGTCACTCAAGCGAGATACGCGTCACGTGTCCACTTGCAACCCGAGGGAATGGGGTAGTCAGTCCAGCTTCTGGATCTTCCGGGAGAGCGCAGCATGAGCGCCGAGCATCTCCTCGAGGCGACCGCTGACGAGCATGCCGTCCGCGACAATGGGCTCGCCGTGCACGACTGTGTGGCGCGCACCAGTCGGCCCGCAACGCAGCCAGGCCTCAATCGGGTCAGCCAGTGCGCCTGCAAACTGCGGCCCGACCAACGACCACACCGCGACATCGCCAACGGCACCCACCTCAAGCACGCCGATCTCGCCTTCACGGCCGAGGCAACCGGCGCCACCGAGCGTTGCAACTTCGAGCGCCATCCGAGCCGTGCCCGCATCGGCACCGTCACGCAGTTTGGCGAGCAACATCGCCTGACGAGCTTCGAGCCAGAGCGACCCTGAATCGGCTGACGACGAGCCATCGACACCAAGACCAACCTTCACCCCGGCGGCGCGCAGGTCGACGATCGGTGCGATTCCCGACGACAAGATCATGTTGCTCGACGGGCAATGGGCTGCACCGACGCCGGCCGCTCCGAGGCGTTGGATCTCGTCGTGATTGGGCATCACGCAGTGCGCAACCCAGGTGCGGTCGGTGCACCAGCCGGTGCGTTCGAGGTACTCCATTGGTCGACATCCGAAGGTGGCGAGGCTGAACTCATCATCTTCGGCATTCTCGGCAAAGTGGGTGTGGAGGCGGACATCGAGCCGTTCAGCGAGCTCGGCCGAGCGAACCATCAGGTCTTCGGTGACCGAGAAAGGTGAGCACGGCGCCAGCGCCACGCGCGTCATGGCCCCGTGCGATCGGTCGTGGTGGCGAAGTACCGCTGCTTCGCTTGCCGCAAGGATCTCGTCGTCGTCGTCGACCACGTCATCCGGTGGAAGGCCGCCATCTTTCTCTGACAGCGACATAGAACCGCGAGTCGGGTGGAAACGGATGCCGAGATCTCGGGCGGCCTCGATCTCGGCAGTCAGCAGGTCGCCCGCCCCATGGGGATGGAGGTAGAGGTGGTCGGACGACGTCGTGCACCCGGACAGTGCGAGTTCGGCCAGGCCGACCCAGGCAGACACGTAAACCGACTCGGTGTCGATGGCCCGCCACAGCGGATACAGCGACTGCAGCCACCCGAACAGCGGCTTGTCAGTCATAGCCGGGAACGCCCGCGTCAGGTTCTGATACAGGTGGTGGTGAGTGTTGATCAGCCCAGGGGTGACCAGGCAGTCGGTGGCATCGATCGTCTTGGTTGCTTCGGGAGCCGGGCCCACGCCAACTGCAGAGATCAGACCATCGGTGATGGCAACCCAACCACCGGAGATCTCGCGGCGAGCGCCATCCATCGTTGCGACACATCGCGCGTTGGCAATGACCAGGTCAGCGACAGCGTTGGTCATGGACAGCCCTTCAGTGACGCCGAGTCAGTCGGGAATGTCAAGGAGTTCGGAACCCTCGTGGCGACGCTTGCCGTCGCGGTGCATCACTTCTCCGAGCACGGCTGAAGCAACGGCGCCGGTCATCAGGACGCCGACCGGAATCAGCAGAACGACGAAGATGATGGCAATGCCTCCGAGCATGAGATCAGACTACTGGCCACCACTCACGGCACTGCAATTCTCTGCCGACACCGGCGCCGACGACGGGAATCAGAGCGGCTTGTACGCCCATGCTTCGACTTCGACGACGAACCCAGCAGGCAGCTCAGCGACCGCAACGCACGACCGTGACGGCCGATGGGTGCCGAACGCCGCTACGTAGGCCGTGTTGAACCTGGCGTAGTCCTCCATGTCGGTGAGAAAGCAGGTCGTCTTGACGACGTCCTTCATCGTGGCGTCCATCGTGGCGAGCAGCGACTCAATGTTCTTCATCGCCTGCTCGGTCTCCGGGACCAGGCCACCGTCGACCTTAATGCCGTCGAGGAGACCGCCCTGTCCGGAGATGATGATGAAGTCGCCGGCGCGAACGACGGGCGTATAGGGGCCGAGGGGCTTACTCATGAGGCCGAATCTAACTCAGCCGAGGCGTGTACTCAGGTGCTGTCGGGAAGGTCCGCTATCAACTGCTGGAAATCGGCCCACCGTCCGGCGGCGAGCAGCCCGGCCTGGCCCGGCCACGAACCCGGCTTGTGCATCTGAAACCGCGAGCCGGCATCGTTCAACATCGACTGCAACGTCTCGACCTCGGTGGCAGCCAGCTGTGCCCAGGTGGTGATGCCGATGGCGTTGCACAACTCGGTGATCTTTGGCCCGATGCCTTCGACCACAGTGAGGTCGTCAATTCGAATCTTCTGGCCGAGCGCTGCAGATGCTGCAGCCGGGTCAAGCTTGGATCGGGCTTCGGGGGCCGGGGCCGCTGTCGCGTCAGCCACGCGCGACGTCAGTTCTGTACTGGCCACGTCGGCAAAGGATGCAGGCATTGCTTCGGGGGCGTCGTCATCCGCGACGAGGTCATCGAGAACGATCGAGGTGTTGGCTGTCGTTGCGAATCCGAGTGCCCCGGCACTTGAGCCACGAACATCGGCGAGTTCCATACGGAGACGATCACGTTCGGCAACCACCGGTTCGAGGTTGGCGAGACGACCCCGGAGTCGATCGAGCTCATCGTTGTCAACCGTGATCGCCTTGGCACGAGCGACCTGGGCGCGGCACGTGAGGCTGCGCAACAACCAACCGATGACGCCTCCTGCCAGCGCCATGAGGAGGCCCCAGAAGAAGAATTTGGCAAGTGTGTATGGCACGACGGTTCCTGTCTGGGTGCTCGTTATTGGACGGTGACGACGAATTCGACTCGACGGCTGGCCGCCTTGTCTTCAACTCCAGCCGCATCGACGATCGGCTGTGAACCGCCGAAGCCAGCGGTGGCGAGTACACCGACGGCGATCCCGCGGTCGACGAGCGCCGCGCCCACCGCTGCGGCACGCCCTTCGCTCAGCTCCTGATTTACTTCAGCCCGGCCGTCGGTGTCGGTATGGCCTCTGATCTCGATGGTGACACCTCCGACACGGTTCGAGATCACAGCGACTCGGTCGATGATCGCTGCTGAATCAGCGGTGATCTTCGTGCTGCCCGGATCGAAGAGGATCGGGTTGGCGACCACGAGAGCGTTGAGATCGGCCTCGAGCGTTGCCGCGTCGGCCTCGGTCGCGACAGCGCGCTCGGTCAAGTCGAAGGTGACGTCATCAGCCGACACGCTTTGCAGCGTCGCGTTCTGCTCGTCGGTCGCGTAGACGCCGATCAGCGTCACACCCGAGCTGGTGAGCGTGGCCTGGCCACTGACGAGATTCGGGACCATCAATGAAGCCAGGTTGGCGAAACCTTCGACATCGGCATCGATCACCGCAAAACCGGGGTCGACGATCAGGTCGTCGACAACGTTCGCCGGGTTGATCCGGACGCCGGCGGCCTTGATCAGCGCGGCGCGCTCGGAATCCGTCGCCACGGTGCCGCTCAGGAAGATCTGGCCATCCGCGACCTCGGCGGAGAGGATCGGCTCGTTGGTCTCCGCGCCGATCGTCATCCCAACGGGCAGGAGCACATGGTCGATGGCGTGAACAACCCCGTTGTCTGCGATGAGGTCGGGCTCGGTCACCGTTGCCTTCGATGCACCGCTGGTGAGCGTCACGCTGTCTGCCACCTCGACGGTGATCGATGATTCATCGAGCATC
Source organism: Ilumatobacter sp. (assembly GCF_041688325.1). Taxonomy (GTDB): domain Bacteria; phylum Actinomycetota; class Acidimicrobiia; order Acidimicrobiales; family Ilumatobacteraceae; genus Ilumatobacter_A. The sequence goes on along the minus strand of NZ_JBDNIJ010000050.1, from coordinate 38,389 downwards.
TCGACGACTCCACTACGGAGATCAGCGCTCACGACAGCGGCGGCTGTCACATGGTGACTGAGCACTGTGATGAGGAGTTCGGTGTCGCGTCCAAGCGCGGCAATCGCATCCGGTCCGAGGGCCTGGAATGCTTCGTTGGTCGGAGCGAACAGGGTGAACGGTCCGTCGCCAGCGAGGGTCGCGTCGAGCGCGGTGTCTTCCAAGAGACCCTGCAACGTGGAGAATTGCGACCCAGTGGCGACCAGGCTGGCCACAGTTTCAGCGTCGGCGGACGGCAACGTGGCCTCCGACTCGGTTGTCGCCAGGGCTTCGGTGGTCGACACCGCCGAAGCAACGTCATCCCCCAAGATCGCAACCTGCGTGCAGGATTTGTCAAAGTTGAGTGAGGAGACGCCCCACAGGGCGCGGCTCCGCTCGAGAAGGTCGTTCGGGACGTCAACGGCACCTTCGGGACACAGCAGCGTGCCGTTCTGGCCACTGAAGCTCGCCGTCACGGGCCCGACTTGAGCATTGTTGAACTCTGCAACGACGCGTCGCTCCAGATCATTTTCGACGCCGGCCCCAAAGATCGCCGCGCCAACCGCAAAGACCCCGAACACGCCGACTGCACCCCACCCGAGTATCCGACGGCGATATCGTCGGAGTGGGATCTGATTGCCAGGCACGTTCATGACCCGCAGAGATTCGCACGTTCTCGATGCTCAGTGCAACGACCACCCTGGCCCTCCTCCAAATACAGCGTCAGTCACGACCCGCGCCCTCTCTCCTCTCTCCCGCTCTCCCTCTCTCCCGCTCTCTCCCCTCCTTCCCCACAACAGTTTGCGAGCAGCTCACATGACGAACTTTCCTCGGCTCATCGACCTCGGAACCGGTATCAGCCGACGACGATTCATCGCCGGCGTCGCCGCATCAGGCGCACTGGCTGCCTGCTCTGGCTCTGACGGCGGCGCTTCGTCTGGCGTCGCTGGCCCATCGGGCGAAGGCTTCACGCTCGTCCAGCGGTTCCCGAATAACGTGCTGGTCCCCGGCGAGATCCGCATGCCGATCACACTGTCGACCGGTGCTGCCGAATTCATCCAAGATGGCCCAGTCACACTCGGCGCCCGCGTTGTCGACATCGACGGCAACCCGATCGGCGGCGCGTTCACCGCGGTCAAGCGGACCGTCGCACCAGCGCCGTACTACGACTTTCGCACCACGATCAACACGCCGGGTGTCTATGCCCTCGTCGTCGATGGCGGGCCCGACACGGGCGCTGCGTTCCAAGTCTTGGAGCCCAGCGCGGTCGCGGTGCCAACGCCGGGACAGCTGCTCCCAAGCTTCGACACACCAACGATCGGCGACGAACAAGGCCTCGCGGCCCTGTGCACCCGGGCGCCGGAACCGTGCCCGTTCCACACCGTGTCCTTGGCCGACGCACTCACAATGGGCAAGCCGGTTGCGTACTACGTGGGCACACCAGCATTCTGCTCAACCGGCAGTTGTGCGCCTGCGCTCGATGCACTGGTTGCAAGCAGCGAACTGTTCGGCGACAAGATCATCTACGTGCACGCCGAAGTGTTCACCGACGATGCTGGGATCGACATCGCTCCGGCAGTCACCGCGATCGGCATGACCTACGAGCCGGCGCTGTTCCTGACCGATGCGAGCGGCGTGGTCGTCGAGCGCCTTGATGCCGTCTGGGATTCCACCGAGCTCAATGCCCGCCTCACCCTCCTCACCTCCTGAGCGGTGATCAGGCCGCCCGATGCCTGTGTTGCGAGGGCTCCTCATTGAGCTTGCTCAATGAGGAGGCTCGCAACGCGGAGATCGGGAAAACTGAGTCAGGAAAAACTTTGGCCGCAGCCGCAGGAGCGGGTGGCGTTGGGGTTGGTGACGGCGAAGCCGCTCTGCTCGAGCCCATCTTTGTAGTCGAGTGTGGCGCCCTCGAGGAGCTGCGCCGAGGCCGCGTCGACGACGACGCGGACCTTGCCGTCGTCACCGAAGTTTGTGACGCTGTCGTCGGCGGCGAAGTCGCCGTCGAAGAACATTTCGTACGAGAATCCGCTGCAGCCGCCGGGGCGGACAGCAACGCGGAGTGCGAGGTCTTCGGCGCCTTCTGCTTGAAGCAGCTGGCCGACCTTGCTGGTTGCGGTTTCGGTGAGTGTGATCATGTGACAGTCCTCCTCAGGAGCTCTCTCAGTGTGCAATTAGATTATCTGCTGGAAACGGTGACTCGGCAAGGGGTGCGGCTCATGACATCGCAGAATTCACCGATCTGAGTGTCGCCCATGTCGGCCACGAACCCGATGACGAGGCCGCGATGCAGGCTGCAGACCAGGTCAGGGTGTTGCTGAGCAAGATCAGCGAACGGGCAGTTGGCGAACGAGACCACCGCCGCGAGGTCGTCATCGGCGGTTGGATCTCTTCGCGGATCATCGCTCACGACCGGGTCGAATCCGAGGCGATCAAGGTCGGCGACCAACGCTTCAAGTGTCGACGGTGTGGCCCGGTACCCCATTGCCCGGTTGCGACCTTCGTCGTATCCAACGGCCTCGGCGTCGCCCGGGGTGGCCTGGAGGCGCTTGGCCATCGAGAGCACCATCCGGGCAAGCACCGGCATCGTGGGAGGCTCGAGCCCGAGCGACGGGGCATCGGGCGCGATCGAGTAGCGATGCTGCGGACGGCCAACGTCGCCGCGCCCGCCGACTTCGACCGACAGCAGGCCGACCTCACGCATCCGTTCGAGGTGCGGCCTGACTGTATTCGGGTGCAGCGAGAGCGTGTCGGAAATCTCGGCGGTGGTCTTTGGCGCGGACGCTCGAGCGAGCTCGAGATAGATGGCGTAGCGCGTGTTGTCGCCCAAGGTCTTCAGCAGGTCGAGTTGCGACGTGGGCACATAACGAGATTACACGGTTGCGGCCGGTAAAATATCTGTATGGCTACAACAAAGCCCACAACAGCTCCACCCCCGGGACGCGACGAGGTGGAGGAAGTGCTGCGATCGGTGATCGACCCAGAGTTGGGTGCCGACATTGTGTCGCTTGGAATGGTCCCCTCAATTGTCGTACATCCTGACGGGATCGTGAATGTTGAGATCAAGCTGACAATCTCCGGCTGCCCGATGCGTGCCGAGATCCAGAAAGAAGTCAAAGATCGGGTCGAGTTGCACCCGGGCGTCTCAAAGGTGAAAATCACCTGGGGCGAGATGAACTCCGAAGAACGCAGCGAAGTGATGACCAAGGCCCGCTGGAACGCTCGTGAAAATGCAGCGGCAACCGAAGTACCGGCGAACTGCAAGGTGCTCGCCATCGCCAGCGGCAAAGGCGGCGTCGGCAAGTCGTCCGTCACCGTCAACCTCGCTGCTGCGATCGCCGCGACCGGGCTCACCGTCGGGGTGCTCGACGCTGATATCTGGGGATTCTCGGTTCCGCGTCTGCTCGGCATCAGCGACCGACTCGAGGCGCATCCCGTGACCGGCGACGATGGTGAGCCCGGCATGCCGAAAATCTTCCCCAACGAACGGGTGGTCGGCGACGGCCTGCTCAAGGTTGTCTCGACCGGCTTCATGGTCGACGAGGAAACCGCACTCATGTGGCGCGGCCTCATGCTCACCAAGGCTGTCGAACAATTCCTACGCGACGTGCGCTGGGGCGAACTCGATTACCTCCTGATCGACATGCCTCCGGGTACCGGCGACGTACAGATGGGTCTCGCCCGAATGTTGCCGAGCACCGAACTCCTGGTTGTCACCACACCAGCGCTTGCTGCACAAAAGGTTGCCCAGCGCGCCGCCGACATGGCCCGCCGCAGCTTCCTGAAGGTCCTCGGCGTCATTGAGAACATGAGCGCCTTCACCTGCGACCACGGCGAGTCGTATGCGCTGTTCGGATCAGGCGGTGGCGCTGCATTGGCCGAAGCCATTGGTGCACCACTCCTCGGACAGATCCCGCTTGAGCCGACGGTTGCCGCTGGCAACGATGCCGGTAGCCCAGTCGCGATCGACGGCACCGGTGCCGCCGCCGACATGTTCCGGTCGATTGCCCAGCGGATCATCACCGACATTGCTCCCCCGTCGCTTCCCAACGACCTCGACATGGCCGGCTGCTCAGCCCACCTCTCCGACGGCGTCAACGAGGCTTTCGTGAAGGTCAACGCGCGGTCCAAAAGCTCACGCTGACGCGGTGCCCGGTCACACTGTGCCTGACACAGTGTGACCGGGCGCAAGCCACAGAGTTGCGAAAGGGGCCTGACCCCATACGCAACTCCAGACGTCTCTATTGGAGGGTGTCGTAGTCGGCGTCGCCGGGCATGGCGATCGAGATCTTGCCGCCGTCGATCGAGCGGAGCTTGGGCAAGATGCAGGCAATGTCGGTGAGTGCCTCGCCAGCGGCGACCGCATCAGCAGCGGTCGCCGACTGCGTCAGGCGACGCAGGTTGTACATCGTGGGAGGCATCATCATCAACTCGCCCGCCTCTTGCATGTCGAGTGCTGTCTGCGGGCTGACCCACAAGCTGTCGGTGGTCTCCTTGTCATCGTGGAGACCCTCCTGACCGGCAGGTGCTTCGGTGACGAAGAAGCGCGTGTCGAAGCGCCGCTGCTCGCCGACCGGCGTGATCCAGTGATCGACGTAGTGCGTCGTCGACAGGTCGAGGACGAGATCGTGTCGCTTACACAGTTCGACCATTGACAGTTCGCCGTCGTGCACCGCGTGGCGCTCGTCGTCACCGAGGTCGAGCGGTTGACCGTCACGACGCTCAGCGAGCAGCACACCGGCTTCTTCGAAACACTCGCGAATCGACGCGACCCAGAACGCCAGGCCGCCATGGTCGATGCCGAGCTGCGCTGACGCGTCAGCATCTTCAAGGCCATCGCAGAACGGTGCGATCTCGTCGGCATGGTCAGCGTCATCGACGCGACCACCGGGGAACACGTACATGCCAGCGCCAAACGACGCCTTTCCGGTACGACGCAACATGAAGACCTCGAGCCCAGGCTCGCCGTCGCGCACCATCATCACGGTGGCCGCGGCCTTGATCGGAACAGTGGTCGGGTCGAACGTCTCAGTCATGCACGTTCGACACTACGGAGCGAGACGCCCCAGGTTTCAGTTGGGGTCTGACCCCAACTGAAACACAGGTGGTCAAGAAACGGATTCTGACTCAGCCGGCGCTTCGATCTCCGGCTCAGCTTCCTGGCGGAAGGTGACGTAGGCGACAGCTGCAGTGACCGTTGCCGCGAGAACGATCCCGACGACCTTCCAGTTGTCGTTCAAGAAGGCTGTTGCATCGGCCTGACGAGCGAAGGCCCAGTCGGTGATTGGATCGCCACCGTTGTCGAGGTCGACCCAGTAGAAGTACCAGGCGAGGTACAGGCCCGACAGCACCACGAATGCCGCAGCGACTCTGTCGATGTACTGCATGGAGCTGCGAAGGAACTTGAGCAGGCTCGTGTTGGCGAAAGCGAAGCCGACGGTCAATGCGCTGACCAAGAGCGCCATGCCAGCGCCGTAGGCCACCATGTTGCTGACACTGTCAACAAACGTCTCATCCGGGTGGGCACTGAAGACGGTGGCGAGGAACAGGCCAATCGTGCAGCCGATGGACGCGACTGCGTACGCCACGCCGTAGATGAACATCGACTTGACGGTCTGGTCTTTCTTGCCCGAGTCAATCTGCGGCGTCATGAACGGAGGCTTGTAGCCGAACAGCATCGCAGTGCCGAGGACGATCAGCGCCACAGCGATGAAACCGGTGACGTATTTGGAGTTGGACGAGATTGTCGAGCGCAGTGGCACCGATAGGAACCCGATGACCAGGAACACGGCAAGGAAGCCTGTCGAGACGGCGGCGCTGACCTTGAGCGCTCGTCTGAGCGACGCCTTCTGCGTGCCAGGCGCACCACCGGAGACTCCGAGGAAGTACATCAGATACGTCGGGAGCAGAATGAACCCACATGGGTTGACAGCGGCAACAAGGCCTCGGATGAATGACAGGCTCACGCTGAGGCCTCCAGCAACTGGTTGATTTCAGTACGCAGGTCATCGGCGTCGATGACGCCGGTTTGCTCGATAATTCTGCCTTCGGGCGTAACGAACAGAGTGATCGGGAAGTTGACAGCGCCGATCGCATCGGTGAACTCGGCGAAGTCGTCGCGGTAGAGCTCGTAGTTGACGCCTCGTTCCGACGCGAAGCGCTCCATCTTTTCGATCGAGTCACGCGGATTGACTCCGATGAAGCGCACTTGGTCGCCAAACTCGGCGTGCGCTTCGGCGAAGTCGGGGAGTTCCTTGGCGCACGGAGGGCAGTCGGCGAACCAGAAGTTGACCACCAACGGCTGACCGAGGAACGACGCCGTGTCAATGTCGTTGCCATCGCGATCGCCGAGCGTGACGAGCGGCAGCGGATCGCCTTCGAGATCTTCGTTGGCGAGTCCGTCGTCAGGGAATCCGATGACCTCACGGCTATCGGTGAGCTGTGCATCGAGTTCGTTATCGCCTCCATTGGCGGCGACGACAGCCAAGGCGACAACAAGCAGAGCAGCGACTGCGAGCGAACCGGCAAGGAGTCGTGGTCGGGCGATCTTCACCCCTGCAAGGGTAGTGACACAGTCCGTGCTGCCGCTCGGCGTTCAGCGAAACGATTCCTTACAGAATCAGGCCCAGAATCAGGCCCAGAATCAGGCCCAGCAGTTCGTCTGTCACTGGAAAGCTGACGTCGGGTGTTTCCGTCTTGCCGGGTGTTGCAACGCGGGAATCCGCGCACGAAACACCCGACGCCACGGAAAGACCCGACGGGTTGGGGGGGTTGGGGGGTTGGGGGGTTGGGATCAGGCCGAGATGAGCGGCGCGCCGACCGGACCCATCTCGTCGTAGATCACTTCGGGACGAGGGATCTTCGGCGGCCGGCCGCAGGGCCGCTTGCCAGCAATGATCCGGCCTCCCGAGAGCGACTGGCCACCCCAGACGCCCCAGGGCTCTTCACGCTCGAGTGCATCGGCGAGGCACTGTTGGGCGAGAGGGCAGAGTGCGCACATTGCCTTGGCGCGGGCGATGTCGACGACGTGGTCGGAGAAGAAGAGGCCGAGCATGGTGCCATTGCCATCGGCACATCGAGCAGTGGGCGCCCGCGCAGCGAGCGACTCATCGGCCACGCCATCACCGGATAAGTCCGGTGGGCGTTGTCTGTCGGGATCGAGTTCATCGAGTTCATCGAGGGGAGCGAGGGGAGCGAGGGGAGCGAGGGTGCTCATGGGAAGTTCCGTTTCGAAAGAAGTGTTGACGTTGCTGTTTGCGACGGCGCTGTCGCGGGCGGGCCAGATGCCTGCCGGGTTGGCGTGGGTGGTGTTTGGAAGGTTCTTCATGTCGTTGGTGCTTTCTGTGTCGCAGTTGGTGTCGCAGTTGGTGTCGCAGTTGGTGTCGCAGTTGGTGTCGCAGTTGGTGTTACGGACGAGTGGTGGATGGAGAACCGAAACCGGAAAACCAAAAAGGCCGCCGGGTTGGTGAACCCGGCGGCCTCGGAAGAGGTGATCTGACGTAGAAAGTTACGTCAGTACCCTGTCGAGACGGCCGGTAGCAATTCGCTTGGTGAACTGCTTCTTCGAGACACACACGTGCTCGCCGAGCCCACCAAGCCATGCCATGTCGTGACCGAGACCGGTAACGACTGCATTGCCAGTGGTTGCCTGGACGGCATACACGGGCATGGCTTCGGAGACATATGTCTTGCCTGAGGCGGCAAAAGCATGGGGTGCGACGGACGCGTGGGAGGACAGACGCTGGGCGAAGCGCTGGGAAATCAACGTGGTGGTGCTCATCGGCTGGTCCTTTCTCGGCGTGTCGTCGGGTCGCGTGGTCGGTGTCGGTCGCAAGCACGACCAACTGGTTCAAAGACTAGGCAACCACGAAACGCCGTGCTTGGTCAAGCGGGTTTCTTGAGTTGTCGAAATTCCTTGCGCACCAGGTGTCATCGTGCGTTGTGGGCACAGGACAAGAGCAACGAACTGTGCTTGCGTTGTGCTTTTCTTGCAGAAAGTTCTCGGCGGATGCACAGTGGGTCAGTGCAACTCGTCCCCAGCGTCATCGATCTGTCGATCTACCTGGTCGGATGGGTGATTGGCTGGCTACTGCTCTGGCGGCCTCGGCCCATTCCAGCGGTTGGCGCCGGCGATGTTCGCGAGGCGATTGCCGTCGTCATTCCGGCCCGTGACGAAGCAGCCGCGCTTCCCCATCTCATTCCTCCGCTGGTCGCGCAACTCCGCAATGGCGACCAACTGGTCGTGGTCGATGACCACTCGACCGACGGAACCGGCGATGTTGCTGCGTCGCTCGGCGCCACGGTCGTCGTCCCGCCTGAGCTGCCAGCCGGGTGGCTTGGCAAGCCCCACGCCTGCTCGATCGGGGCCGGCGCGACAACCGCCCCGCACCTACTTTTTCTCGACGCCGACGTCCGACCTGCGCCCGACCTTCTCGATCGAGTCGGCACCGAGTTGGCAGCCCATCCTGACTCCGTTGTTTCGGTCCAGCCGTGGCATGCCACCGGCCGGTGGACCGAGCAGGCGAGCATCCTGTGCAACATCACTGCCCTGATGGGGTGCGGTGCCTTCACCGCCGCTGGTGATCGGGTCACCCCGACAGTGGCGTTCGGCCCGGTGCTCGCTGTCGACCGGTCGACCTACGACGCTGTCGGCGGGCATGCCCATCCCGATGTCCGGGCAATGCACACCGAAGACATCGGCCTCGCCCGCACAGTCGGCCGGGGCTGTCTTTTCACCGGCGCCCCCGACACATCATTCCGGATGTATCCCGACGGCTTGGCGCAGACGATTCGCGGGTGGACCCGCAGCATCGCCACCGGCGCTCGCTTCACGACGTGGTGGCTGGCACTTGCCACCCTGCTGTGGGTCTGGTCGCTCGCTGGCGGGTGGCTTGCATCCCCGTTGCTGTATCCGCTCAGCGCGCTGCAGGTGTGGGTGCTCGGCCGCCGCGCCGCATCGGTCCATCCCCTGACGGCTCTGCTCTTCCCCATCGCCGTCGCTGCGTTCGTAGTGATTTTCGTGCGCAGCCTTTTCGCCGTCGTCTTCGGTCGCCAGGTCGCTTGGAAGGGCCGCACCGTCGCAGCCCGCTGACCCAGCGTGACGGGACGGTGTCACACTCACCCTCTGAAACCAAGCAGACCGGAGTGTGACAGGACCGCGCTCCTCCATCTCGTTTGCGCTGATTGAATGAAAGCATGCAAGGCGCCCTCCGTCGCATCCGAGTCATTGCAGTCGTTGCAGTCGTTGCAGTCATCGCTGCCGCTGCCAATGTCTCGAGCGTTGCATTCGCCCACGACGAAATCGAGTCGTCGGTCCCCGAGCATCAGGCACAGATCGACGAACCGATCACCGAAGTCACCATCAACTTCGGCGAGCCGGTCGACGGTGTTGAACTCGGCCTCCGTGGCCCAGACGACGAACGGATCGCCGGTGAAGTCACTGTCATCTCCGACACCAAGGCACGTCTCAATTTCGCCAAGCTGACCGAAGAAGGTCAGTACATCGTCCAGTACCTCGCCGAAGAGGACGGCCACCTGGTCGCCGGCGCCATCACCTTCACCTACGGCGACCGAGCCGAGCAGGGCGCCGCAATCGGCATCTGGATCATTTTCGGAGTCGTCGCTGCCGCGATTCTCGGCGTTGGCGCATTCTTCAGCTTTCGACGGAACAACGCTCCCGACGACACCCCCGACGGCACCGGCCCCATCGACGACGCCGTAATCGCCTGATCAACGAGCGCCATTCAGGCGATGAGGATCAAGCAGCTCAGCTCAGGCGATGTCGATCAGTATCTTGCCGACGTTCGCATTCGTTTCCATGTAGGTGTGCGCCTCGGGGAGTTGCTCGAAGCTGTACCGCGAGTCGATCACCGGACGCAGGGCACCTGATTCGAACAGCGGGAGGATCTCGCTGATGAACCGTTGCATGAGCGAGATCTTGCGTTCCAACGGCCGGGCACGGAGCGTCGTGCCGATCCAGGTGATGCGCTTCATCAGCAGCAAACCCATGTTGACCGGGGCGGACCCGCCACCCATCAACCCAACCTGCACCAGGGTGCCGTCGATGGCGAGCGCCTTCAGGTTCCGATCGGCTTCCTCGCCGCCGACGACGTCGAGGATCGTGTCGACACCATCCGGGATCTCGGCGTTGAGCGCACCGAGCCAGTCGGCCGGGCTCCGCTCGAGCACGAGGTCGGCGCCCAGCTCGCGGCATGCGTCGGCCTTGCCGGCCGAGCAGGTGACGGCGATGCGGGCACCGAGTGCTTTGGCGATCTGGATGCCGGCAGTGCCAACACCAGATGCTCCCGCGTGGATCAGACCCCAGCGGCCCGATGTCAACCCACCCTGCACGACGAGTGCGTCCCAGGCGGTGAGAAACACTTCGGCGATTGCTGCAGCGTCAGCCAGTTCGACATTGCTCGGCACTGGCAGCGCTTGACGACTGTGCGTCACGACCTTCTCGGCGTAGCACCCGCCCGATTCGATGCCCATGACTCGATCGCCCACGGACCAGTTGGTGACCTCGGTTCCAATCGCAGACACCGTGCCGGCGTATTCCAGTCCGGGGATCTCGACCGCACGGTTGCGCGGGTCGTTGTACATCCCCATGCGTTGCAGCGTGTCGGCACGGTTCAGCGCCGTGTGAGCAATGTCGACGAGAATCTCGTCAGGCCCGGGCGTCGGGTCATCGACCTCCTCGATCTGCAAGACCTCGGGGCCGCCATGTTCACGAAGGACGATTGCGCGCATGCCGGCGAAGCTACCCCTGATCGCGCCGCTGCCCAGGTTCGGAACCTCATCGGGACTACGCAACGTGACTACAGGCCGAAGCCCGCGGATCAAATAAGGTGACGCGACGTTGTGTGTGTGTACCGAGTGACCGGATGTGATGACGCCTCGCAACCAAGAGAAGTCGCGGCGGTCCGTGCCGGGAATTAGTTGGCGGTTACATCACCGTCGGCCGACGGCGCCGCAGGATCGATGAAAACCATCGTGCGGTAGTACGCCATCTCGCGGATGGACTCACGGATGTCATCAAGCGCACGGTGGGACCCGTGGCCACGGGGGCGCTGGTGATCAATCTCCGGATACCAACGCTTAACAAGCTCCTTCACGCTGGAGACGTCGATCGAGCGGTAGTGCAGGTAATTCTCGATCTCGGGAAGGTATGCGTTGAGGAACCGACGATCGGTGCCGATCGAGTTGCCGCACAGGGGCACAGTGCACGCTTCAGGCACGTGTGCCTGAATAAACGCCAATGTCGCGGCACCTGCTTCTTCGAGGGTCATCGTCGATGCCTTAATCTGATCGAGCAGCCCTGACTTCGTGTGCATGTCGACAACGAACGGGTCCATGGCAGCGAGCTGCTCGTCGGTCGCATGAATGACCAAGTCGGGCCCTTCAGCAATGATCTCAAGATTGTCATCGGTGATCAACGTGGCAATCTCGACGATCACTTCAGTGGTGTGATCCAATCCGGTCATTTCGAGATCCATCCACACGAGCATGAAGCGAAGCGTAACGGGACTGTTGCTCCAGCTCGCCGAACCTTGATCCCTCCGCCATGATGGACTCGTGACCGAATTCGCAGCGATCCTCAGTACACCCGGTGTGCAAGAGGTCTGTGTGCTCCGACCACACACCCCCGGTCGGCTTGGGTTCATGGCCTACCACGGCGGGAACCTGGAGCTACAGACCGATGTCATTGCCGCCGCCGCGGCCGAGCGCTCGGGTGCCTCGTACTACGGCGTGCTGCAACCCGTGCCGATGCGCGAGCACCTCCCGTCGATCAAGGTGCGCCCCGCCGAGTCCGAACGGCTGGCGGCATTCATCGAACACGTTGATGTCGTGATCACGATCCACGGTTTTGGTCGACGCGGCATGTTCAGCGCGCTACTGCTCGGCGGGAACAACCGGCCACTCGCCCACCACGTCGGTGGCGCATTGCAACGAGCGCTCCCTGCGTACGACATCGTCACCGACCTCGAGACAATCCCGAAGAAGCTCCGCGGTCTACACATCGACAATCCGGTCAACTTGCCACGCCAGGCAGGCGTGCAGATCGAGCTGCCACCGCGCGTCCGGGGTTCCAGCCCCATGTGGTGGGACTGGGAGGGTCCGGGGCTCACCCCCCACACCATTTCGCTGATCGACGGTCTGGTCGAAGCAGCTACGACCTGGCCGAACGAGCCGCGCTAGGAGACAGCCGGTATCGGCAGCGAAATTCGCACGTCGCCGCCCGGACCGTCGCCGAGCACAACTGTGCCGTTGTGGGCAGAGACAATGCCCCGCGCGATCGACAGGCCGAGGCCCGCAGTGCCCGTACGTGTGTCGCGTGCCGGGTCGGCTCGGGTAAACGGCTCGAAGGCTCTGTCCCGGAATTCGGCGGGGAATCCGAGGCCTTCGTCGTGGACGCGCAGTGTCACGCTGCGCTCGTTACGGACTACCTGCACAAGCACGACCGAACCATTGGGGGCGTGGCGAATCGCGTTGTCGAGAAGGTTCCGGATCACACGAGCGAGCTGCGAGCCGTCGGCATCGACCATCACCCGTTCCGTCGCTTCGAGCAGCAACTTGACGCTCCGGCTTTCGGCGAGCGGCCTCACGATCTCCATCGACTCGTCAGCGAGTTCGGTGAGGTCGATGCGAGCACGGCTGAGCTGCAGGGTGCCACTGACCAGGCGCGTGTGGAGTTGGAGGTCGTCGACCAGGAAGGTCAATGCCCGCACCTGACGTTCCATGCCGGCGAGGTAGAGGTCCGGGTCCTCGGCGACACCGTCACGAATCGCCTCGACAGCGGCGCGCAATGCGGCAAGCGGTGTGCGGAGGTCGTGGGAGATCGACGAAAGCATCAATGAGCGTTCGGCCTCGATGGCATTCAGACGGTCCACCATCACATCGAACATCTCGGCAGCCTCGCCGAGCTCATCGTTGCGGACCACCCCGGTCCGGGCAGATAGGTCGCCATCGGCCACTCGCATTGCCGCATCACAGATGCGCTTCGCATCGCGTGCGACGGGACGCGCCATCAGCATGGCAACCATCGCCGCACTCAATACAGCCGGCACCAGCACCCACATCAGGAGCCGTCGGTCGTGGTCGTTGATGAACATCTCGTTGGCGGCGACAGCGATCATCAAGATCGCTACACCGAGGACGGCAAGGTTTGCGCCGAGAAAGCGGCGACCGAGACGATTCATCCGATGGGCCTTGTGGCCAATCTCTCGGAGGGCGACACCCGAGCGGGCGACCCCGCCATCGTGCGTGTGCGTGCTGGTCATACCAATTCCAGCGATCTCTACGGCTCGAACCGGTAGCCGACACCCCAGACCGTGGTGATCCACCGAGGGTGCTCAGCATCGGATTCGATCTTGTTGCGAATACGGCGAACGTGCACGGTCACGGTGGCAGGATCCTGCCACTCAGGGGAGGACTGCCAGACCGACTCGAGTAACTGCGCCCGTGAGAACACTTGACGCGGCGACGAGGCCAGGAAGAGCAGGACGTCGAACTCCTTGGGAGTCATGTCGACGACCTCGCCGCCCATGCGGACCTCACGGCTCAACGGTTCGATCTGGAGCCCGTCGAACGTCAGCGTGGGGGGTGCGTCCTCGACACGACCGGCAGTCCGGCGGAGCACCCCGTTGACCCGCGCAGCGAGTTCGCGAGGTGAGAAGGGCTTGACCACGTAGTCGTCGGCGCCGAGTTCAAGGCCAGCCACACGGTCGGACTCTTCAGCTCGGGCGGTGAGCATGATGACCGGAATCGAGCTGACTGATCGCACACGGCGCAGGATGTCGAGGCCGTTGACGCCGGGCAGCATCATGTCGAGCACGATGAGGTCCGGCGGGTCGGCGTCGAGCAGTTCGAGCGCGGTATAACCGTCGGCTGCCTCGGCGACCTCATGGCCATCGCGGCGCAGGTAGCTGACAACCACTTCACGCACGGTCGGTTCGTCATCGACCACAAGAACTTTGCTTCCCGTCATGTGCACAGCCTCGCCTGTTCACAACTCCTGTTCAACCCTTCGCTCAGGCTGTTTCTTTTTTGGCTCGCCCGGCGTTCGGAGGATTCTTCCAAAACTGAGACTATTTCTCGCCCTCAGCGCCTTGCGATGGTCTCCATTTGGGGTGGGTGCAGACATCTTGCTCGTCTACGGGGCCAGGCGGGTGATATTCCAGGTGCTGTCGCTGGCGGGGCGGTAGCGGAGACGATCGTGGAGGCGACTCGGGCGGCCTTGCCAGTACTCCCACTCGGTCGGCATCAGGCGCCACCCGCCCCAGTTGTCGGGGCGAGGAATGACCTCGGCATTTGCGAACCGTTCGGCCGTCGCTGCAACGAGGTCGTCGAGCACGGAACGACCGGCGATCTCGTCGCTTTGCGGTGACGACCATGCGCCGAGCTGCGATGCTCGCGGACGGGAGGCAAAGTAGGTATCGCTCTCCTCGGGCGACACTCGCTCGACGGGGCCGCGCACCCTGACCTGGCGGTGAAGATCGAGCCAACCAAACGTGGCGGAGGCCACCGGGTTGTTATCGAGCTGCTGGCTCTTCGCCCCGTCGTAGTTCGTGTAGAAGACCAAGCCGCGAGCATCGAGACCACGCACCAGGACGATTCGCGAGTCTGGGACGCCGTCGATACCGATCGTCGACAATGTCATCGCATTCGGTTCGACGACCCCCGCTTCGAGTGCCGCGTCGTGCCAACGCCGCCACTGAGCAATCGGATCGGCATCGAGATCCCCGACGTCCAACCCGGCCGTCTCGTACTGCACCCGACGATCGCGAATCGAATCACTCATTCCCAACACTCTCACCAATCCAGACGCCCGCGCCCAGCCCACAGTGAGATTCAAGATCATCAATGTCGACCGTCCCGTCCCAACAAGCTGAGACGAGATCACGGTTCGCCGCTACCAAGACGCTCCGCGACGACCTTGACTTGTGTCACCGATGAGTTCGAGCAACGCAGGCAGCGGTGAAGCTGGCTCGTCTCAGCGAATGACGGTGATGTTGCGCATGTAGGGGTGGAGCACTTCAGGGACCGTGACGCTGCCGTCCTCGTTCCGATAGTTCTCGATGATTGCGGCCCACACCCGCGGGACCGCCAAGGCCGAACCGTTAAGAGTGTGAACGAACTCGCTGCCTTTGACCGGCTTACCGTCTTCGTCATGGCGCCGAAAACGTGTGTTCCCGCGCCGCGCCTGATAATCGGCGAACCACGACACCGACGACACCTCAAGCCAGGCGTCGACGCCCGGTGCGTACACCTCGACGTCGAAGGTGCGGTGATGGCTCTGGCCCATGTCGCCGGTGCAGATCTCGATCACGCGGTAGGGCAGACCAAGGTCACCCATCGCACTTGCGGCGCGGCCGACCATGTCGTCGAGGAGCGCAGGTGCCTGTTCGGGCGTTGCAAAGGCGAGCATCTCGACTTTGTCGAACTCGTGGGTGCGCAGCATGCCCCGCGTGTCGCGGCCGGCCGAGCCAGCCTCTCGGCGGAACGACGGGCTGAATGCCATCAGCCGGACGGGAAGATTGGTGTCTTCGAGGACCTCACCGCTGAACAGCGACGTGAGCGACGCCTCGGCCGTCGGCACGCACCACAGGTCGTCACGTTCGATCGAATACGCATCGTCGGAAAACTTCGGCAGTTGCCCGGTGGCGGTGAGCGTCGCCGTGGTGACGAGCGACGGAGGACGAATCTCCTCGTGGACGTCAGCGTTACGGTCGAGACCAAACTGGGTGAGCGCTCGAGCCATGGTCGCACCCGCGCCCCGCTGCATCGTAAACATCGCCCCGGAGATCTTGGTCGCTCGTTCGTTGTCGAGGATGCCGAGCGCTTTGGCCGTCTCCCAGTGCGGCACGCGCTGCCAGTCGGGAAAGGTGGCGTTCATCCCGACGGGGCCGGTGATGACCGGGTTGTCGGCATCGCTCACGCCGTCGGGTGCGTCGGCGTGCGGGACGTTCGGTAGACCAAGCAGCAGGTCGTTCAGGAGCGATGACACATCGTCATGCTCGCCGGCAAGGGACTTTTCAGTGGCGCCGAACTGCCGGCTCTGCGCCTGCAAAGCCTCGGCTTCATCGACCTTGCCATCTCGACGAAGCATGCCGACGTCTTTCGAGATCGTGTTGACCTGGGCACGGATTTCGTCTCGTTCGGCCTGGATGTCACGCAAGCGCGTATCGAGCTGAGCAGCGTGATCGACGGCGTCAAGCAACTTCGGGTCGCCACGACGCGACAATGCGGCCTTTACACCATCGAGGTCAGTCCGCAGTAGCCGTTGATCAATCACGAAACGAGACGCTACAGGGCGCCTGTCACGCAGCCCTGACCTGTTTGAGGACCAACGAGCCGAACGACTGCAATGAAGCGACGAGGGGGCAACAGGGAGACGCTGCCCGCTCGACGTTCATTTTCATTCCGACACGAGCCCTCCAGCGTTCTGATCACAGCATCCTCCGATTCGGAAGCAAAAACAATGGACGTTGTCGTGTCATTTTCTTCGGCCATTCGACATCACTTCGCAATAAACCGACGGGGGCGACCGGATGACGCTTCGAGCTGTCAGCGGTCGTCAGTCGGAGCCGTCAGAGAGGCGAACTCCCGCTCAACGTCAGCCGTCGTGAGGATGTCGTCAGAGTCTGCCGACGAAGGCAAGTCGGGCCGGCGATAATCCTGCGATTCGCCATAGCCGTTCGCAAATCGCGTGAAGAAGATATAGACCACGATCGTCCACAGGAAGGTCGAACCACCCAGTTTCATGATTCCTCCGGCCAACTGCTGGTCGACGGTGACGCTCCACCCAAAGACACGGACCGGAATGTCGTACTCCTTATAGACCGCACCCTCGGCGAACGTGAGCCACGCCGCTGGCAAGGTCGGAATAATCGATTGCAGGAAGAGATAAATGCACTTGCTGAGCGGACCGATGTGCAGTTCTTTGAATGGACCAACGATGGGCATCCACATGAGGAGTGAGAGCAACACCACGGAAGCGTGCAACGAGTAGTGCAGTGGACCGTTGCCAAGCGAACTGTTCACGACCATCGGAATGTGGGAGATGATCACCACCACGTTGAACAGCACCCCAGCGACAACTGGCTTCGTGAGGAACTTCAACCCCGTGTACAACCTGCCCTCGCCGATCAGGATGCGCAACAACCACGGTGGCGTCGCGATGAGCGCCAGCGGCGGCAGGAAGTAACTCAGCATCATGTGCTGCAACATGTGCGCCGAGTACAGGTACTCCTCGGAGATGTCGTGGAGTGGCCAGTCGCTAGCGACCCACAGCATCAACATGGCACCGACGAATGCGTAGATGTTCTTGCGAGTGACTGCCGACTCGCCTAACGGCACTGCTTTCGGACCAATCACGCGCACCATATAAATGAACGCACCGGTTAAGAACGAAACGAGCAGCCACACCTCTGGATGCCACTGGAACCTCCAAGGGTCCACAGCAACTGCGATGTCGTTGGCCTGCTCGATCACAGTTCCAAGCTTAGAACCCAGTTGTGCATGCGCCCAGTCGTGCAACGGGGCCGTCGGTCACGTAGGACCGATTCAGCCAGCGAAGAACTGGAAGGTGGACAGCGCAGCTGCATAGACAAAAACGGCCAAGCCCAAACCGATGTAAAACAGGCGACCAAACAGCTTATGGTCGAACTTGATGTGCATGAAATACAGCACGACCGTGAAAAACTTCACGACCATCAAGCCCAGCAGCACCGGCAGGAAGAATGGCCCGATGTCGATGTAGCTGACGGCGACTTCCACTGCGGTGATGCCAGCAAGGATGAAGAAGATCGTGACGAACTGCATGTCACTCGGACCGTGATGCTCTTTTGCATCGTGCTGGTCGTGGGCGCTTGGAGTGTGAATCGTGTCAGTCATTGGTCAAGCCGGAATCAGGTAGACGAGGGTGAAGATGATGATCCAGACGATGTCGACGAAGTGCCAGTAGAGACCGACCATTTCGACCGCCTCGGCCTCATCGCCAGACACCTTTTCTTTCGACAGCATGCCGATCATCGCAACCAGCATGATGATGCCGATCGAGACGTGGACGCCGTGGAAACCGGTGAGGGTGAAGAAGCTTGACGAGAACAGGCTCGTGGTGAACCCCAGGCCCTCACGGTAAAAGACGGTGAACTCGTAAATCTGACCGGCGAGGAACAGGGCGCCAAGCAGCGCCGTGACGCCGAGATAGATCTTCGTATTACGAAGGTCTTTTCGGTTCGCCGCAGACACCGCCAACACCATCGTGAGTGACGAGGTGAGGAGAACGAAGCTCGTTGCAGACGTGAACGGGATGTCCCACAGCTGGTCCGGCCCGAGGTTCTCGGAGTGGCGGTTGCGGTACAGCATGTACGTGGAGATCAGTCCACCGAAGAGCAGGCATTCCGAACCGAGAAAGAGCCACATGGCCAGCTTCGTGTTCGAGAGACCGAGTGACGAGTGGTGGCCTCCGTGGTCGTCATGGTCGCCGGAATGATGGTCACCAGCGTGCACATCGTGCTCGTGCACGTCGTCACTATGATCTTTGACGATCTGGACAGCGTCCTTCACCGTTTCCGTGATGAGCGAATCAGACATTGGCCAGTTCCTTGCTCGTTTCGTCGCCTTCGACCGGCGGATCGAAGTCGGATGCTTCGGCATCAGCTGGCTCGAGAGCCCAGCCGAACATTGCCATCGTTGCGATCGCGCCGCCAGCAACGATCAACAGCGTGTTGTAGATAACGCCATATGCCATCACTGGCAGAGCGAACGCAAGAACCATCGGCCAGTAGGACGGCGCCGGGAGGTGGATGTTCGGGTCAGCGTTGTCTTCTTCGAACTGAATGACCTCTTCGCCGGTCATCCGTTGGACGTACTCGTGCTTGTCACCTTCGCCGACATCGACGTACTTGCGGTGGAAGAACTCGTCGAGTTCAGACACCTGCGGCGTGCGAGCGAAGTTGTACTCCTTGGGCGGGCTGCTGGTGATCCACTCGAGGCTGCGAGCATCCCACGGGTCAGCGGGCGCCGGGCCGGTCTTCGAGTTCGGACGATGCGTGATCCAGATGTTGACCAGGAAGAGCAGGATGCCGACGCCGAGGATGAACGTGCCAATTGTGGCCACGAGGTTCCAGAATCCCAGGTTGAAGAAGCCCTCGCCCGCACGGAACTCGGTCCAGCGGTACATACGGCGCGGCTGACCCTGCAGACCAATGATGTGCATCGGGCCGAAGGTGAGGTTCATGCCGACGATCATCAGCCAGAAGTTCCACTTGCCCAAGGGCTCGCTCAGGAGCTTCCCGAAGACCTTTGGCCACCAGTAGTAAAAGCCGGAGAACAGACCGAGCACGGCGCCACCGAAGATCACGTAATGGAAGTGGGCCACGATGTAGTAGGTGTCGGTTTGCTGCGTATCGGAAGGAGCAACTGCATGCGTGACGCCCGAGAGGCCGCCGATCGTGAACTGCACGATGAGGCCAATGGCGAACAGCATCGCCGTCGTGAACGTCAACTTGCCGCCCCACAGGGTCAAGGTCCAGTTGATGATCTTCACCCCAGTCGGCACGGCGATAGCCATAGTGGCCACCGAGAACACGGCAACCGAGACCGGGCCGAGGCCAGAGGCGAACATGTGGTGGGCCCACACGCCCCAGCCGACGAAACCGATCGCAGCGCCAGAGAAGACGACAAACGGATAGCCGAACAACGGCTTCTTCGCGAAGACCGGAAGGACCTCGGAAATGATGCCGAATGATGGCAACACGAGGATGTACACCTCGGGGTGCCCGAAGATCCAGAACAGATGCTGCCAGAGCAGTGGGTCGGCACCAGCTTCGACGCTGAAGAACTGGGCCCCGAAACTGCGCTGGAACATCAGCAAGAAGAGCGCCACAGTGATGACAGGGATAGCAAAGAGGAGCAACATCTGGACGACGAAGGCCATCCAGGTGAAGATCGGCATCTTCATCATCGACATGCCCGGTGCGCGCATGTTGAGCACCGTGACGATCAAGTTGATCGCACCGACGAGCGAGGCGATGCCGGTGATCTGCAGACCGAGGCCCCAGAAGTCGACACCGTTCGTCGGACTGAATGGCACCGCACTATTCGGTGCATACATGAACCAGCCGCCATCGGCGCCGCCACCGAGGAACCACGACGTATTCAAGAACACGCCACCGAAGACAAAGACCCACAGCGAGAGTGCGTTCAACCGGGGGAACGCAACGTCGCGGGCACCGATTTGGAGCGGGATGAAGTAGTTGGCAAAAGCTGCAGCCATCGGCATCACGAAGAGGAACACCATCGTGGTGGCGTGCATCGTGAACATCTGGTTGTACTTGTCGGCCGACAGGATTGTGCCGTCAGGGCCAGCGAGCTGCAAGCGAATCAGGGCTGCTTCGAGGCCGCCGAGGATGAAGAAGAACATCGCGACGGCGCCATACATGATGCCGATCTTCTTGTGATCGACAGTAAAGGCCCACGAGCGCCATCCGGTCGTTTCGACTGGGCGACGGAGGTAGCCGTAGTTGGTGGAGGCCTTGGGTGCGGGGGCCGGTCCACGATTCGTGGTGGCCGGTGCCTCGGTGGGGCGTTCAATGATTGCCATAAGACGTCAGCTCCTTACTTGCGCTCGAGCAGATAAGCGACCAGCTGGTCGATCTGGTCCTCGCTCAAGGCGAGGTAGGGCATGCCGCGAACAAGACCATTGGTCTCTTCAAGGCTTTCGGGGTCGGTGTACATCGGCTTCTTCGCCGGTGCATTTCGCAACCATTCACGGAGTTCGACCTCGTTGAGGCAACTGTCGGTGACACCGTCGAGGTAGGCCGCACCAACAGTGCTCGGATCGGCGTCCCAAACTCCGGGACGACATTCCTTACTGAGGAGATCCCATGAGGCACCAGCAAAGGTGTTCCGGGTCATGAAGTTGGTGAGGTTGGGCGCTGCGCCTGACCAGACGTTCTGGTCCGGACGAGAGATGATCAGCTCGTCGTTGGAGTCGGTGATGCCATCGACCTGGTGGCAACGCGAGCACTGTGATATGAAAGTCGATTCGCCTTCAGCAGCGAGCGAGCCAACAGCCGGAGCGACGTAGTCCTGAGTCTGATTGGCCTTCCACACGGCAAAGTCTGCCGAGTTCATCGCAATGACTTCCATGCGCATGTTGGCATGGCTCAGGCCGCAGAACTCGGTGCATTGCCCAGCAAAGATTCCGGGCTCGTCGGCCTCAAGACGAACAGTGTGGACGCGGCCGGGGACCATGTCCTTCTTGCCGTTGAGGCTCGGGATCCACCATGAATGGATGACGTCACGGCTGGTTCCTCGCACGAGCACCTTGGTACCGGCTTCAATGACCATCTGGCCGGAGGTGACGATGGGTTCGTCGATACGGCCACAACCGTCTTGCACGGGGTAGTCAACTTCCCACCACCACTGCTGGCCGGTGACGTTGATGACACATTCGGTGTCGGAGGTCTCGGCGAGATCCATGATCGTCCCGACCGTAGGGATCGCGATACCAACCAAAATCAATGCGGGAAGAATCGTGAGGCCAATTTCGAGCGCCGGCTTGCCGTGAGTCTGTTCTGGGATCGGCTGACCGCGATCGCGGAACCTCCAGAGCGCGAAGGCAATCACCGAGAAAACGACGACGCCGACGACACCGGCGATGCCGAACACCACCCAGTCGAGGTCGTTGATCATTTGGGAGTTCGGGCCCTTGGGCTGCCAGGTGTCTTGCGGTGCATCAGTTGCACAACCAGCGAGCAGCGCAGCGAACGAGCCCGCTACGAGGGTTCGAACGAGCCGTGAAGATGACACGGACATCAACGTAGTGGTGGTTTCCACAGCCTGCATTTTCGTGGTCGGTGATTGGTGGGACATGTGCAGGTCGTACGTCACGGCACGACCACATCGATTTCGGCTTCTGTGCCGGGAACGTAGAAGCGGTAGGCCTCAGCGTCATCGGCGTAGGCAAAGCTGGGCTCGGCAAACTTGACGGTGATCAGCTGCGCGCCACCGTCTTCGACGAGCGAGGTGCACGTGAGGTTGCGGTCGCTCTTGTCGCCATGCGACTCATCTGCGCCATGGCCCTCTTCTGCGGCTGCGGCTTCGGCTGGGGCTTTTTCTTCCGGTGCCGGGCCGAGATCGAGCGTGAGGCGACGGGCTTCGCCAGAGTCGTTACGGAACACGATGTTGTTCGCGTTCGAGCGCGGCAGCGAGATGGCTTCGGCGCCCGGGTCGACCGGGCCAGGCACATCGAACTCGAGGTTGCCGGCCGCAGTCAGCGAGATCGTGTAGGTGTTCGACTTCGTGGAAACGGTCTGACTGGCGCCTTTGTCGATCTCGAAGTGTTCGGGCGAATCGCAGAAGAGTGCGGAGTCAGCAGCGATGGTTTCGTGGACGTGGATGTCACGTTCGCCGTCGACACCGGCAGCCACGCCACCAGCAACGATCGCGACGGCACCGAGAGTCAGGGCACCACCGATGGCACCACGCTTGACCGACGGGCGGGCGGCGAAGATGAATGCGATACAAGCAATGACCGTGGCGAGCACGACGAACGCAATGATCGTGTTGGTCTTCGAAAGCCACAGCATGATGCGGCTCAATGCGTATGCGATGCCACCGACGGCGAATGCTCCGAGCAGGGGGTATTCGAGCGGATTGGCGAGGCGACCACGAACTGCCGCGTTGGTGGTCGAGTCGGTCGATGCGCTCTCGGCCCACGCCTGCACGGCCCACTGTGCGCCGGCCGCGAGGAGGATGACCAGGCCAATCGTAAATATCGACTGTTGCGAGACGAGGCCGAGGACCACTGCAGCAGCACCGACGGCGAAGACCATCGGCCAGATGCTGGCGCCGGGTGGGTCGTCGGATGCTTCAGACGTAGCCACCGCAGTGGTGTCCAGAGCGGACAGGTTGGAGTCGGCTGCCCACATGTTGACGCCGGCGAGGAAGGCCATCGCGCATGCCACCGATACGAGGCCGACGATGCCGAGGGCCTCGTTCTGCGTGATGCCGTAGACGACTGCAGCAACCGTCGCGAGGACGGAGGAGCCGATGAGGAGTTTGGAACCAGTAGTGAACATTAAGAACTCACTTGGTGACGTAGACGACGAACCAGATGGCCGTGTAGATGACGGACATGGCGTACCAGTAGATGGCGTGGGCGGCGAGGATCTCGTTGTCGCTGCGCCCCCCGGCGAACCGGAATGCTGCGACGACGGAGAAGATGACACCGATGATCATCAGCGCCATAAACAAACCGGTGAGGGCGTAGAACATGGTGGCGTAAGCGCCGTCGCCGATACCGACACCCATCGATGAGTAGATGAACGCCTGTGCATTGATCACCATGATCGCCACGAGTGCGGTCGCGGAGAGCGCGAAGACGCCGTGACCTCGGTCGTTGCGCTTGGCAGCCCACACGGCCCACTGTGCGAAGGTGCAGATGGCGATGAACGCAATCAGCGCGACGTTGGCAGCGACTTCAGGAATGACGACACCGCTGGGAAGCCAGTTGCCGTCACGCTCGACGAAGTTGGTGCGCTGTTCGGACCAGACGGCGAGCATCCCGCCGACCATCATCACCATGGCGACCACGCCGAGCGTGGTCCCAACGATGATTTGGCGGCGCGGTGCGGCAGCGGGGCCGGCGGTCAAAGCTTGCATCAGCTATCGCCTTTCTCGGAGTGGGTTTGGCCGTAGTCCGACTTGCTGTCGGCCAGTGGTTCAGCCGACATGACTGTGGGTGCTTCGACGAAGTTGTTGGCAGGCGCCGGGGAGGCGGTGGCCCACTCGAGGGTCTGACCGTCGTACGGGTCGGCTTCGGCTTGGCCATCCTGGCTCATGATCGAAGTGGCGAGCAGGCCGATGAAGCCGAGCACGGTGAGTGCCATGAGCACGTGGCCGACGAGGACGAGAATGGCGTAGATGTCGCGCGGCTCGTCGAATCCGGCAACGTAGCTGGGCAGCGACGCGAGCACCGTTGCGAGCACACCGAGGCCAGCGAGCGGAAGCACCTTGGCTGCCTGGAGGTTGACGCCCCAGAGTTTCGGCGCCCAATGCGCCATGCCACCGAGTGCCGCGAGAACGGTGCCGTAGACCACGTAGATCAGGGCGCCTTCGGCAAAGACCGTGCCCTGGAGGCCGAGGTCGTCGATGGCAAACAACGCCGATCCGATCATGCCGACCATAACCATGCCGAGACCGAGGAACCCGAAGGCCAACGCCGGCGTCAAGTTGGGCTTGACGCCCTTGACCGGCTTGGCGAGGAAGAGGGCCATCAGCAACACGATCGTGAGACCCAGCAGCGGAAGCAGGTTGAACATTGCCCACGGCACCACGTCGTAGAGCTTCTGGCGGACGTCGTCACTCCCACCGAGGTAGAACTCGGTGCCAGCCCACGGAACGTTGTGGACGGCGTCTTGGGTGACTGCGCCGAGGGCTGCGACGCCCATCAGGCCGAAGCCAGCGAACACGATACCGCGTGCGGGCGTGCGCTGCTTGAACAGCAGTGCTGCGCCTTCGGCGAGCAGACCGGCGACGGGGATGGCGAACAACACCGCTGCGCCCGGCGAGAAAATCCAGCCGGCCCAGTCGTAGAGGCCAGTGTTGCCACCGAAGGCCTCGCGGCCGTTGCGGTGATCAAGAAAGAGGTAAGCCAGCGTGCCGAAGAGGACCGGCATGACAACGACAAGCCCGAGACCCGTGACCAGAGCCGACATCGAGAAGAACGGCACACGACGCATGGTCATACCCGGCGCCCGGGTGGTGAGCACGCTGGTCGCAATCGAGACGCCGGTTGCGGCGAGGCCGATGGCCATGAGGCCGTGTGCACCGAGGAAGAGGTCGACCATGTCGGGGTTGCCGCCAAGGCCGCCGCCGTTGTTGGCGAGAGCGATCATCGCCAAGATGAGGCCGCCGGCCCACATCCAGAACCCAGCTGCTACCAAGCGGGGGAAGGCAATGGAGCGCGCACCGAGTTGCATCGGGACGATGGCGACGCAGAGGCCGATCGCGAGCGGTAACAGGCTGCCGAACACGAGCCCGACGAGCTGCGCGTCGAAGATTTGGGCGAGCGCATTGTCGTCGATGTTGCCGATGCCAGCACGCTCGACTCCGATGATCACGTTGATGGCGACCGTGGCCAGGAGGCCAAGCAGGCCGCCGCCGAGGAACAATCGGCCGATCTTCTTATGGTCGGTTGATGTCAGCCAATCGGCTACGGCGTCAAGCAGGCGGCCAAGCGCGCTGTCTCCCGGTTCGAGACCCGAAGAAACGGCTTCGGCGGTGGGATCAATGGTTGTCATACGAAGTGGAGCTCACTTATTTCGTTCAACGGATCAGATTCCGACTGTTTGGTCGTGGGACACAACGGCCCGAGACTACTTGCAAGGGGGCATTTCTTCTGAAATCAAACGAAGATTCGTGCCGCACGCCAGAGAACAAGTTCACAAGGCGAACGAGTCAGAACCCGTGCTGCACGAAGACATCGAGCGACATGGCGCCGAAGAGCAACGTGACATAGGTGATGGAAAATCCGAAGAGTCGCATGCTGGCAGATTCGCTGGGGTACTTGCCCAACGCAATGGTGCCGCCCAGGAACACGGCGCCCAGAACAACAGCAGCAATCCCGTAGATCCAGCCGAGATCGGCCACCGGGATCAGGACCAGCGTGGAGATGCAGAGTGCTGCGGTGTACCAAATCATCTGCCTGACCGCTTCGGCCATCGGTACGACGCTTGGCAGCATCGGGACATCGGCAGCGCGGTAGTCATCGGCGTACTTGACGGCCAGCGCCCAGAAATGAGGCGGCGTCCAGAGGAACATCACGATGAAGAGAACGACCGGCGTCCAGGTGACGTTGTTCTGCACGGCCGACCAACCCACCAAAACCGGAACGGCACCGGCCGCTCCGCCGATCACGATGTTCTGCCTGCTCGTGCGCTTCAGCCAGATCGTGTAGACGCCGATGTAGAAGGCGGCTGCAGCGAATGCGAGCAGTGCCGACAGGAGGTTCGCACCGGCCCAGAGCACGCCGAAAGCAAACACCTGCAGGCTCAGGGCGAAGATCAAGGCATTGCGCGGCTCGATCACACCCGTGACGAGCGGGCGGGCCTGCGTTCGCTCCATCAACGCATCGATGTCTCGATCAACGTACATATTCACGGCGTTTGCACTGCCGGCTGACAAGGTTCCGCCGATCAACGTCACGACGACGAGCCACGTCGAAGGCCAGCCTCGTTCGGCCAGGATCATCGTGGGGACCGTGGTGATCAACAGCAGCTCGATGATGCGCGGTTTGGTGAGCGCAATGTAGGCACCGAGAACCGTGGTGGGCGCACGACGATTGCCGTGTGCCACACCGCCGGGCGCGAGCCGCGACGGAACGAGGGGACGGGAGCCGACGGACATTGCTGCCATCGTACGGTCGCGCGCAGAACGTGACCAACGTGGGCGCCGCGTGTTTCGGTACAGGTGTCACAGGGTTCGCTTATGCGGGCCCGCGCGGCACCCGCCCAAGCTGACCGTGAGGCCACCGTGATCGACGCCGTGATCGACGCCGTGAGGGCCACCGTGATCGACGCCGTGAAGGACAGAGTGAGGGACACCGTGAAGGCCGTAGATAGCGAAGGCCGTAGATAGCGTCAGGTAGTGATGGGCCGCAGGTACGACACCGTTTCCTTCCTCACCGATTACGGGACGCAGGACGAGTTCGTCGGTGTCTGTAAGTCGGTGATCCGTGAGATTTCGCCGCACGCTGTCGTGATCGACCTCACCCACGGCGTTGCTCCCTTCGACGTACGCGCCGGTTCGCTCGCGCTTGCCCGCTCGATCAGCTACGTGGCCTCGGGCGTCGTGCTCGCTGTCGTCGACCCTGGTGTTGCCACGTCGCGTAAGGCGTTGGCGATCGAAGTCGCCGACGGCGAAGGCGTGCTCGTCGGCCCGGATAACGGCCTGCTCGCACCCGCCGTGTCGATGGCAGGCGGAGCCGGCCGAGCGGTGCATCTCAACAACGCCGACTATCAACTCCACGCAATCGGCGCCACGTTTGCCGGCCGCGATGTGTTCGCACCAGCAGCCGCGCACCTCTGCAACGGCGTCGATCTCTTCGAACTCGGCGACCCGGTCGATGCCGACCTGCTGCTCCCCGGCGTGATCCCGCTTCCGCAATCGGACGAGACAAGGGTCATTGCCCAGGTGCTCTGGGTCGACCGTTTCGGCAACGCACAACTCAACGTGGGGCCCGACGACATTCCTGCGTCGTTCGGCAATCGGATCGATGTGCGTTTCAGTGCTCCTGCAGATCCGAGCGGCGGCACCACCCGCAACTGCGTTCGCGCCACCTCGTTCGCCGAACTCGCTGGCGGCGCTGTCGGCCTCGTCCACGATTCAAGCGGCATGCTCGCCGTGGCGATGGATCGGCGATCGGCCGCAGAAGAACTCGGCCTCGACGTCGGCGACCAGGTGACGCTCACGGAGAGTTCCGACGCTGGCAATGGCGGGGCCAATGGTCCAGTCACGCAACAGGTCAGTATCCGCCGGAGTTGAGTTCGGCCTGCGTCTTTCGGCATTGACGAAATCTCGGAAAGTGGCCCTTGTCACACCCGCGGATAATGAATTAGTCTGTGCAAAACAAGGATCCGTTCGCCCGACTTATTCGGTGAACGCAACGCGACAGAGCCGGTGCCACCTGGGGGGTTGGCATCGGCTCTGTTCGTTTTCCACCCCCTCGCCGCTCACGATCAGAAGTCGATCAGAGGTCTTTGACCAGGCGCAATGCGTCAACACGGCACCGTGCACGTTGCGGCTCGCGACCGCGTCGCCAATTCTCATCAGCTGAAACATGCCGGCTGCGTTGCGAACCAGCTGCTGCGTTCGGCCTTCCATAAGTGCGCCGTAGTCGACCGCGCCGAGGTTGCTCGACTGTGGTTTCAGATCGAAATACAGCTCAGCGAGCGGCTGCGTGCCATGGTCAACGACGACGTGATCGACGTGGCGTACTGCTCGATGTGCCGAGTGATTGCTGCCGATCTCAACACACAGACGGCCTGCCTCTGGTCGCACCGAGAGCAGCCGCTGGCTCAAGGTGATTCGGGTGTCAGTCTCGTTGAAAGCTCGGGCGTAGGGCGCGTGGTTCATGCCACCCACCTCGATCCCCAGCATGCGTTCGGGCGTGACGATCTCCAGGTCACGGCCAGAACGAGCGATCATTTCGGCCGCGCTCATCGCCGAGTGGGTGCCGTTGTCGTCAAAGAAAGGTACGGAGCCGGTCGGCGTGACATCGCCGCCAAGGACGTCCCAGCTCGACGACACGAGATCGGCACCAGATTCCAGGCCAGGCAGTTGCGGCAGACCGCCGGTCGCAACAAGCACGACCCGCCGCTGAGCTGTCGCGCGTTCGATCACGTGGGGCATCGTGGCTTCACGACTCGTTGCCGCGTTGTGCAGGCACAGCGCTTCGCCGGCTTCGTAGATGCGATCGAGGCAGTAGGTGGCACCGACACAGGGCCAGATTTCCGACTCGCGGCCCTCGATAATCTTGTTGACAAGATGCGGATCGGCGATCTGGGCACGGGTCATCCCGACGAGATCGAGCCTGCCTTCGGCAATCGCATGACGGGCAGTGGCGACGTCGTCGATCTTCGCAGCGTGCAATACGGGCAGCGTCGTGTCCTGGCGCACACGGCCTGCGAAGTCCAGCATTGGTGCCGACGCCATGCCGTGGATCGGGACGATGCTGGTCAGCTCGACATCGTTGTGGATCGAACACTTCGCCACGTTGATGAAGTCGATGAGACCCGATGCCTCCAGCCGGCGCAGTATTTCCATCCCGGTGTCAAGGTCGAATCCGCCGGGAACCGTTTCTTCAAGGAAGATCCGCAGGCCGACGATGAAGTCGGGCCCGACACGCTCGCGCACTGCTTCGAGGACCAGCCACGGAAATCGCAACCGGTTGTCGAAGTCGCTCCCCCACTCGTCGGAGCGACGGTTGGTCCCAGGCGACCACCACGCGTCGAAGAGGTGCCCGTACGACTGCAACTCAATGCCATCGATTCCGCCGGCCTGCATCCGTTCGGCCGCATCGTCGTAGGCGTGCAGATTGCCGAACGGTGGCGGGCTGTCTTGGGCAACAACCGCCGAGCCCGCGGTCATCGTCAACGCCACGCCGCCCTTGGCCTTCTCTTCGTGATAGAGCCGGTAGCGGTCAGTCGGCATGCCGCCCTCGGCGTCAGCCGGCCCGTGCGCCGACGAGAAGATCCTGTTCCGCAGCTCGAGATGCTTGAGTCGATACGGCGTCAGCAGCGGGTCGCTCATCGACGAAGACGAGAACGAGCCGCCGGACCCAGGATTTGTCAGCCGAGTTCGCGGCTGCGCTCGGTTGCTGCGTTGACTGCGCTGGCAAAGATCGAGCGGAGGCCCTGCGCTTCGAGAACGGCAAGACCGGCCGCAGTCGTGCCGTTCGGTGACGTGACGTTCTTGCGCAGCGTCGCAGGGTCACCTTGTTGCGCGAGCAGCGTCGATGCGCCGAGCAGCAACTGGGTGACGATGCGCTCCGCAATGTCGGGGTCGAAGCCTTCTGCGACTGCCGCCTCGATTAACGCCTCAGCCACGAGGAAGACGTACGCGGGACCGGATCCGGCGACCCCTGTGAACACATCGAGCTGGGATTCGGGCAGACGATCGACGATGCCGACGGCGCCGAGGATCGACTCCGCCCAGGCAAGATCGTCATCGTCGGCCGTGCTCCCACCGGCGATCGCCGACGTTCCCTTCCCGACGAGCGCCGGCGTGTTCGGCATACAGCGCACGACAGCAACATTCGGACCGGCTGCCGCTTCGATGGTGGCGATGCCGACGCCGGCGGCGATCGAGAGAAGGCGCGTCGCTCCGGCCGCCGCTGCTGCCGCTGCTGCGCCAGCCACACCTTGCGGCTTCACGGCGAGCACCGCTGAACGGCATGGTGGAATCGACTCGGTGACGATGATTCCCGGGAACATTTCGGTGAGTTCGGTGCGTCGCTCCTCACGCAGTTCGACAACAGCGAGCTGCTCCCGGGAGAACGCCCCAGAGTTGACCATCCCGCCCAGCAGCGCAGCACCCATGTTGCCGCCGCCGATCATCACCAGGTCGATTATCTCGCTGCCGGTCGTCGCGCTCATCGCCGGAACGGTAGCTGGCTACTCGACTCCAACCGTTCCGACTGGTGGGGTTCAAGCCGTGCCGTTCTGCCGTTCCGCCCGGGCGGGCACAAGGGACCGACTCCCCCGATGCGCACCCGCCCGGACACAAACACAGTGGGCACGCAAGCATCGCAAGCGGAAGCTGGCCCCCACACAAAAGCCAATCCAGAGTTTTGTGTGAGCCATTCCAGCGACCGACCCCGCTATCGCTCACACTACATCCGGTGCGGCAGTCAACCGGGGAAGTGGGAGGCGAAGCCGATGCGGAGCAGGCCCTTGAAGCACTGCTCGACGTTGGCGTAGAGCAGGCCGAGTGCCTGATCAATCGCATCGAGATCGACGTGACGCGCCGAGAGTTCTCCACGCAGGAAGATTCCGTCTTCGGCCCCGATGGAGAAACGAGCGCCGACGAGCCGATCGTTCCGACGGAGCACATGCTCGTACAGAGCGGCATGGTTTTCCTCGGGCGCGGGCGTCACGAACGTCTCGTACTTCAGCGTGCGCTGGCCGAGCGTGAGCCACACCGTGGTGAAGTCCTTCTCCTCGCCCCGCATGCGCACGAGCCACCGCACACCAGATTCGGAGCTCGCTTCAGCAACGCGTTCGACGGCGACGATGTGGTCGTGACCGGCATCGAGTTCGCTCAACCATTCATCGATCTGGCGTTGCAGCACGGCCAGTTCGGCGACGTTCATTGGTTCGATCATGTCGACTCCTCGCCGGCATCGTGACAGGTGACAAGTGTTCCGACACCCAGTTCGGCATAGACGTCAAGGAGCCGGTCCGCTGCTGCACGCCAGGTGTAGGCCTTGGCCCGTTCGACGGCGGCCTTACCCATCGACGCGGCAAGTTCGGAGTCGTTGAGAATCGTGCGCATGGCGTCGGCATAGTCGGCCGGTTTGCGGCCTTCGATCAGATAACCGGTTTCCCCGTCGTCGACGAGACTGACCAGCCCACCGACGGCGCTTGCCACCACCGGCACGCCGCACGCTGCAGCTTCGAGCGCAACAAGCCCAAAGCTCTCACTGCGGCTCGGCACCAGCACGATGTCCGCCGCTCGGTACCAAGTGGAAAGGATGTGGTGCGGCTTCGGTTCGATGAACTGCACCTGATCATGCAGACCGAGTTCGTCGACCAGCGCGTGGGCTTCAGATGATTGGACGTCACCGTTGCTGCCACTCGAACCACCGACGATGGCCAGCTGTGCATCGGGTCGGCCGAGTGCAGCAAGTGCGCGAATGGCAACGTCGGGCCCCTTCAGCGGTTGGATACGGCCAACGAACAGAATGAACGGAATGTCCGGGTCGACGTTGATGGCCTTGCGTGCAGCGGCTTGGTCGCCTGGCGCAAAAAAGGCGTGCTCGACACCTGGCGCAATGATCTCGATTCGGCCATGCGGGTCGCCGTAGAGGCGGCGAAACTGTTCTTCTTCTTCGGCGCAGCTCACGCAGATCGCATCAGAACACTGGATGATCTCGGCCTCGGCCCGGTCACGCCACTTTGGTTCCGGGTCACCACCTTCGGCTTTGACTCGGGCCAGCGTGTGAAACGTCGACACGAACGGGACGTCGAGTTCGTGCTTGAGATGATGACCGACGACGCCGCTGAGCCAGTAGTTCCCGTGAATGATGTCGGGCTTCTCGTGAGCCGCGATCCACTCCATCACGCCGTGGCAGAACTGGTCCGAGATCTCCGGCAGCGCCTCTTTCGGGAGATGGTGCGGCCCCGCCTCGATGTGCACCACCCGGTGACCGGGCTCGACGAGTACTTCGGCTGGCAAGCCCTCGCGGTCGGCGCGAGTGAACGTGGTGCACTCGATGCCGATCTGGCTGAGCGACGACACGAGTTCACGCACATAGACGTTCATCCCACCGCTGTCACCGGAGCCGGGTTGGAGCAACGGGGAGGTGTGGAGGGAGATCACTGCGACTCGAAGCACCACGGATTCTGACCCTACCGAGGCAAGGCACTGACCGAGATGTCGTGTTCAGAGTCTCTCGGGACGAGAGACGGTCAGGATCACCCCTCGAGGAGGCTGTCGACGTTGGCTTCGCCGTCGCGGTAGCGGCGAACGAGTTCGGCGCTCAGCGCATCAAGGCGATCGAAACGCTCACGTCGATCCGACGACACCTTGGTCTCGAATTCGCTAATGGCATCAGCGAGAGAATCGAGTTCTGTGTTGTCGAGTTTTTCGAGCCGTCCGAAATGGAATTCGGCGCACACGGCATCCAGTTCGTCGGCAAGCGGGTTGTCGCTGAGGTCCTCGGTCGGACGAGGAGGCCGAGCCGGGCCTCCAGTGAGCTGCTGCGAGAGCACGACGCCGATCTGGGCATTGAGGTCGGCGTCGGGGCCAGCGTCACGCCGCGACAGTTCGGTATTCACGAGATCGAAACGGGCCTGCGCCACACGACGTGCGTAGGAGACGATGTCATCTTCGTGCTGGAGCTGCTGACGCAGCGCGCGCAGATCGGTCAGCGAGAGCCCTGCAGGATCAGGGCTGGTCTGGGTTGTGGCGTCGCTCACGTGCATCCTCCAGATACGGGCGGGAGAACCGCCACTTCGTCATTCGGTCCGAGTGCGGTGTCGAGACCGACATCATCACCGTTCACCCAGACTCGGCACGTGCTCAGCACATCGCTGAATCCAGGCCCATAGCGTTGTTCGGCTGCCGACAGAACGTCAGCCAGCGTGGCACCATCGAAAACGTCAGTTCCCGTCCTAGCGGCCTCTCGGGCCGAAGCAAACAGACGCATTTTTGCCATCGAGTTCAATCTACCGGGCACGCACCGAGTCCTCGGGTGACCCCACAGCTGTTGAGGAACGGCAGATCATCCAACGCTCTACGGGCCAATGAGGGGGTGCATCGGCGTGTTGCATGGTCGACTTGAGGAATTTCTCAAAGAAATTTCTCACGGTGCGACGACAGCAGCGTTGAGAACGTCGACGGGAAGGACTCCGGCGACGAATCCGACGGCTGCAACTGCGAGCGTGAGACCGAGAGCAAGGCGTCGAACCGAGGCCTCTTCGAGGCGACCGGTTGCGCCGTAGAAGCCAAGTTCTGGACGCGGCATCCGACGCAGCGCGAGACCGCCGACCACCACGAGGCCCACCGCGATCGACATGGCGGCGATTCTGGTGTCACGTTCCATCGGCTGCAATCCATGCGTCCATCGATCGCTCATGCCACGCAAGGCAACGGCGATGTTGAGGGCAACGAGCGTGGCCATCGTCATCACCCATCGAATTGGCAACCCTGAGCGGGAGATGCCGTCGCCGAGGCCGGCCCCAATCGATGCCATTGACCACATCAGACGAGCACCCGGGCGGAGATGCCCACCAGAGCTGAACCAATTGCCGATCGACACAAGACCAATGCCGCCGACCAAGAGCGCGATTCGCTCTGTTGAGGGGATGTCGAACGGTATGGCGCCCGTGAAGAGCACGACAAGGAGCACGATGACACTGCACAACCGGCGCAATCCATCGAGCGCGACGACGGACCATGCGGCTTGGCGCAGGTTGTCGCTGGCGAGTCTCGTTCGGGCATCGAGTCGTCGTTGTTCACGGAGCACGCTAATACCGCGACGGGCCCACGCAATCTCGCCAGTGTCGTCGTTGCCGATGCGGCGGACGGCCGGTTTCTCGTCGATGACTGCGCCAAGGCCGAACGCTTCAGCGAGCAGCACCGGGAGTTGACGATCGCGGTCGGTGGCGCGTCGGTCTCGACGTCGGAGCGGTCGGGAAACGGCGAGCCCGGCGCACACCACAAGCGATGCCGCGAACGCAACCAGTTCGAGAGCGAGGATCGCGATATTGACGATGTTGCCGTTGAACGAAGTAGTGCGCCACGACAACCACGCGAACCAGGCAATGAGCCCGGCCCCTGAAACGATGGTTCCAATGACATTCATCGACGCAGGCGCCTGGCGGCGCGTCAGGTCGGCTGAGGCGCCAGGTTGAGCGCTGGCGTCAGGAGTCTGCATATTCGTGTCGATGGTCATGGGGGTCTGGTCAGCAGCAATCGAGCGTGGTAGCCGCCGTCAGTCTTTCTTCGGCAAATCGACGGAACACCTTGAGCACGCGATGGTCACCCGAGAAACTGCCGAAGAAGTGCCCGAAACGTTGCCCAGAAAGATGCCAGAGAAGATGCCTGAGAAGATGACGGTGGCGTTGCCGCTGGCGCCGTCTGCTGCGGGTATCGTCTGGCCCCTGTGGGAACCAATAAACGAGAACGCCAGCGGACCAACAAGGCTACGAAGGACCACCAGGTCGCCAAGGCCGTGACGCGTCAAAAAACCACGCGCACCGCAATGATCGTCGTTGGTGCCATCGTTGCCGTCTTCGGCATCGTGCTGATCGCCAACACGTTCATCGGTGGCGACGACGAAGCCGGCACGACCGATGCCGCCACGACCGACACGGTGGCAAATGCGTACGCCGCCGACGACACCGTCGCCGGCGATTCATCCGATACCAGCGTCGACCCGAACGCAGAGCCACAGCCTGTCGAAGATGACGGCGAAGTCTTCGCTGCGACCGGCGAGTTCGTTCCCGACGGATGCCCGTCGCCCGACGGCTCCGCCAAGCAGCAGCAGTCATTTGACGCGCAGCCACCGATGTGTCTCGATGCAACCCGGTCCTACAGTGCACTCGTCACGACGAACAAGGGCGAGATCACCATCGAACTCGACCAGAAGAAGGCACCGGTCACGGTCAACAACTTTGTGTTCCTCGCCCGCAACCAGTACTTCAACGACACGACGTGCCATCGAATCATCCCGGGTTTCGTTGTCCAGTGCGGCGATCCAACGGCCACCGGCGGCGGCGACCCGGGCTACAAGTTCGCTGACGAACTGCCTGCAGCTGGCGAGTACCAGATCGGTTCGATCGCCATGGCGAACAGCGGGCCCGACACCAATGGCAGCCAGTTCTTCATCATCACCGGCGACCAGGGTGCTGCCCTGCCGCCGCAGTACACACTGTTCGGAGACGTCGCCACAGGCTTCGACGAGACCGTCGTCAAAATGGAAGCGGCCGGCTCAGCGTCGGGTAGCCCGTCCGAGCCGGTCGAGATCCAGTCCGTCGTCATCTCCACCAGCTGATCCCGCTCGCCGGCTGTTCATCCACCGGGCCTGTTCGGAGGTTCTGGCCGGCGGACTTCGATGAGCAGGGTCGGGACGCTCAGTGGGTCAGGCGGGCTTCGAGGTCGGTCAGCACTGCGTTGCCAATGCCGATCGAGGCGAGGTAGTTCCGCACGGTGCCATGGTCGGCAACGAGATCACGCAAAATCTGGCGCATCGCGTCAGGGTGCGCCCCAAACATCATCTGCGGACGCGCGTTCATGTCAGCAGCAGCTTCGGGGGCATGCTCAGTAAGCCACGTTCGCATGCGGGCCATACCGTCGCGGGTGAGTCCGAAGTCTTCGGCAATCACTTCGTGATCCACGCCAAGGCCGCCAAGAATGAGTGCCGCAAGAATTCCGGTGCGGTCCTTGCCTGCAGCGCAGTGGAACACGGCCGGGCCACTGCCGGGGACGGCGAGCGTGGCGATGGCCTGCGCGAACCGGTCGGCGCCGTTGGCCAGCATGTCTCGATACGCCCAGATCAAGAAGTCGATGCCGCCCTGCTCAGTCGCAGGAAAGTCGGGGAAGCCGGTCTCCATCCACGTGGCGTCAATAATCGACAGGTGATGGAACGCCACCGGGTACTTGGCCACCGGGAAGTAACCACGCTCGGCGATCTCTTTCGAGGTGCGGAGGTCGACGACAGTGCGAATGCCAAGTGCGTCGACAACATCGATGTCGCTGTCGTTCAGTCGGGACAGGCCGTCAGAGCGAAAGAGTCGCCCCCACTCGGTGGTCTGGCCGTTGCCGAGGAGATAGCCACCGAGATCGCGGAAGTTGAAGACCGACTCGAGGGGGACGACGCGATCACCGTGTTGCACGATGGCGAGCGCGTCGACGTTCGGTTCAGTGACGCGTGACGGTTCGGTGACGCTGGAAAGATCGACCATGCTTCTGGACCGTAACGATTGCTGTTCGACCGGACCACCAACACTGGGTGAACGCTGGTCACAACGGCTGGGAGATGCGTCACGTCGCCATTTCTGCAAGATGACGACGTCACTCTGGTCGATCGAGGGCGAATCGGCAGCGACTCGATGCGCCAATCACGCCGACTGGATGCTCTGACCTGGTCCAATGGGGCACCCGCAACTCTGTGACACTTCATCCGTACGGTGGTCACCATGTTGATCGTCGTCATCGTGATGGGCCTCGTGCTCGCTTGCTGTGCTGCTGCAGCGGCTTACTTGTTCGCACTCCGCCAGGCCGAGCAGCGCGCCTCCACCAACCTGGCCACCGAGCTCGGTTCGCAGGCAATGACTGTTGCAGCCCTGCAGGCATCGGTCGACAGCGCAGTCCAGGGCGCGGTTGCCGCCGTGCGCCAGCAGGCCACCGAAGAGCGTGACGCGGCCGTCACCGCCGCACTCGCCCAGACCGCCATCTTGCAGCGAGAACAATTGGGCGCCGCCGCGTCGCAGGTGCAGCAGCACGCCAGTGCCGACCTCGCTGCCAAGAAAGACGTCATCGACACACGGCTCGACCAGGTCCACGGCGAAATGCGGAACGAACTGTCGAAATTGAGTGACATGGTCAGTGCGCTCGGCAAGACCAGCGCCGAGAAGTTCGGCCAAGTCGAAACGTCGTTGAAGGCACACGCCGATGTCGCAGCGGCGGTCGCCGAGTCAGCACAGGCACTGCGCACCGCGATCGCCAACCCGCAGGCTCGTGGCCAGTGGGGCGAGCGGATGGCTGAAGACGTTCTGCGCATGGCTGGCTTCGTCGAGAACACGAATTACTTCAAGCAGACCCAGATTGATGGCGCCACCGGCCGGCCCGATTACACGTTCCCGATGCCCAAGGACCACTCGCTCTACATGGACGTCAAGTTCCCGATGGCGTCGTACCTGCGTTATCTCGAAGCGGGTACTGACGCCGAACGCGAAACGCACACGAAGAACTTCCTCCGCGACGTCCGGATGCGCGTGAAAGAACTGGCCAAGCGCGACTACGGCAACACCGGTGACCAGCAGGCAGTCGAGTCCGTGCTCCTCTTCATCCCGAACGAGCAGCTCACCAGCTTCATTCACGAGCACGATCCGAGTCTGCTCGACGATGCAATGAAGCAGCAGATTGTCATGTGCTCCCCGCTCACGCTGTTCGCATTCCTTGGTGTCATCCGCCAAGCCTTCGACAACTTCATGATCGAAAAGACCAGCGACCAAATCCTGCAGCTGATCGGCAAGTTCGGTACGCAATGGACGAAGTACTCCGAACAGGTCGACAAGGTGAAGAAGCGCTTCGAGGCGGTCGACAAAGAGTTCGATGCGCTGGCGGGCACCCGTCGCCGTGCCCTCGAACGGCCATTGCGTGAGCTTGATGGCATTCGCCAGCAGCGGGGCCTGCCCGTCGACGGTGAGCTCTTTGCCCCCGCACAGGATGACGACGAGAACGAGATATCTTTCGGCGGCACTGTCCGCCAACTCGGGGCCTGATCAGGGCCCGACCCGTGCTCGCGTCTGATTGAATCGAGCGCAGTGAGCCAGCCCGCCTTCGAATTCGACGACATTGTCCCTGACGAGTTCGCCGATCCCACGTTCACAGTCGGCGAATTGGCCGAGGCGATCAACGATCACCTGCGGCGTGGGTTCCGGGGCGGCATTTGGGTTCGCGGTGAAATCAGCGACCTGTCGGATCGCGGGGCACACACGTACTTCTCGCTCATCGAAGAGGGCGACAACGGCAAGGCCGTCCTCAACGTCCAGCTGTTCGCCCCAGCCAAGCAGCGGCTCGCTCCGCTGCTGCGCAAGTTCCGCCTCGAACTCCGCAACGGGATGAACGTCCGGATCAACGGCGACCTCGACTTTTGGGCGCAGGGCGGCCGGCTCGGTTTCAAGATGGCGAACCTCGATCCGAAGTTCACCATTGGCGACATTGCCCAGTCACGCGACGAAGTCATGCGCCGGCTCACCGCCGAAGGACTGCTCGACACCAACCGTCGAGTTCGGGTGTCGCCAGTGCCGTTGCGGGTCGGTGTCGTCGCCAGCGTCGGCACGGCTGCGTGGCACGACTTCCGCGACGAACTCGAACGCAGCGGGATCGGCTTTCAGCTCAGCGTCGCCGACGT
>NZ_JBDNIJ010000313.1:0-3709 GCF_041688325.1 Ilumatobacter sp. | reverse complement strand
TACCAGCGGACCGCCAGCAACACCACGTCGGGCGGGAACCGGAAGCCCGCAAACGACGGAGAAGTAGAGCGGCGACAGCGACGACGAATCACTCAAGCACGCTACGACCCGCACCCAACCTGCCAACGCAACAGTGCCCTCACCGATGTCGTTGATGTGTCTTACCATCTGTAGTACGCTGCAGGGATGGCAGTTCTGAACTTTCGAACCGACGAACGCTCCGAACGAGCGCTTGCCGAGCTCATGGCCGATGGGTCGACGACATCGGATGCGATCCGCCAAGCGCTGGTCGATGCTGTGCGCCTTCGACGAAGGGAGCAGATGAGAGCTGAGTCACTTGACGTTCTCAACGACGAGAACGACCGGGACGAAAGCCGCCGTGTTCTCGCCGAGATGGACACGCTTCGTGCGTGGTGACATCCACCGCCTGCGCGCCCCCAAGTCAACGAGAGGTCACGAGCAGCAGGGCGCCCGGTACGCCGTTCTTCTGCAATCCGACGACCTGATGCTGTCCACGGTGCTCGTCGCTCCCACCTCGCGTTCATCTGCGCCGAGGATCTTCCGCCCCACGATCACCATCGACGGTGACGACACCCAGGTCCTCATTGAACAGACATCGGCCGTAGCTCACGAGCGACTCGGCGAGTTCGTAGGACGGGTCCGGCACGATGACCTCGAAGCGATTGACGACGCGCTGCGCCTCGTGCTCGAACTGGACTGACGCCTCGGGAAGCAAGCTGCGACGATTTGCGCAACTGCTGCGAGACGGCGAAGCGCCCGTCTTCACGAAGCCGATCGCACGACGCCATTCGTGAGCGGCTACACCCAATCGGAAGTGCCTGATCTCGCTCGCCAGCAGCGCAAATGCAGCACGCTCGGTATGCGTGCCCGAGTGCGGCACTCGGACACAACCGGGATCCCAGATCAGTCCGATTCGGCAAGGACGAGCCTTGCCCCCGATTCATCGGTCGAGCAGTTGTAGAAGTCAACCACATGCCAGTCACCGTCAGGATTTGTGATGGCCCGACTGACCATCACGACGCGCCCATCAACGGCAATGCCGTACTCGGTGTCCGACAACACCACGACATCCCCCGTACCCAGATCTTCGATTGAACGTTCGAGGGCTGCTCGCAAAGCGGAGTCCGCTGTGGCAGCACCTGGCCCGGAGATATCTATGTCCACGGGCGGACTGAAGTCCTTTTCGTCGCCGACACATTCGAGGCGCGGATGGGCGGGCGGAGCGGCCGCCCCATCGTCACCGCAAGCTGCGACCGTGAGCGCGAGGATCGCAACAAAAGACCCACCGTCGACGCTGGTCTCCGGCTTGTCATGCAGCTTGGACGTTCCCTCACTCGTCCAGGTTCCCACAGCCCGCTCGATATTGACGGAAAACTGGCCACTTCAGGTAGCGAAACCCCAGGTGGGTTACAGGCATATGTAGCAATATTCGCACGGGGAAGCGCTCCATAACGTGCGGCATTTCCGCTGTCGATTCACTGCGAGTCAGAGTGGCTACGGACCCGCCACGACGCTCCTGCATCACCGGACCGAGTTGTCGTGCTCGACGTCAAGCCATCCGGGACTCCTGAGACACCGGGGTCAGAACAGCGACACGGTTCATCCAGGCTTCTACCGGACACTCGGGTTTGCCGACATGGGCTGTCCCGCTCATCGGCATGTCACGCCTTTACCCACGTACAGGCGAGCGCTTGAGTGCTCTCAACCAATGGAGATCCACATGACCATGATCAGCCCCGCCACGATGACGGTCACCCAGGCGGCGACGGTGCTCGGCATCTCGCGGTCGAGCGCCTACGAGTGCGTTCGGCTCGGCACGATCCCATCGATTCGACTCGGTCGACGCATCGTCATTCCTCGGCGTTCACTCGACGAACTCCTGGCATCCGCTCGGCTCGATCAACCGGGTGCGGTCTGATCGACGCTGTGTCGACAGCCGCGTCGCCCGCCGTTAAGTGCCCAGAGGTTTCCTGACGGTGTACTGGTGCCAGTGCCTTCGAATCCGTTACGGGTGGATCGTTTCAACTGGGATACCGGGCGCGTTCACGAGCTTCATGTCGACCGTGACGAGCGGCGCTCGGAGCACATCGGCGAGAGCTACGTAGCAAGCGTCGTAGAACGAGAGGTTGTGACGCAGCGCCCACGCCCGATCGGCAAGCGCTGCGACAGAAACTCGGCGACATCGCAAGGCGCTGAGGCGGCGTCGGGCACTGTCGATGTGTTGGTCATCGAAGGTTCCCGCAAGGCTGAGTCGACGCAGGACCGAGTTGACTTCGGCGTCGAAGAGACCGTTGGGCACCCACCACGAGGTGTTGGCAGGGACGATTCGGTTGAGCTGCGCACCCGCTTCCGTACGAGTGACCATCTCAACCGCTGCCGACGCGTCGAGAACGACCGCGTTCACAGAGCTTCTTCGGCCCGAATCGCTTCGAGTAGTTCGGCCGCGTTCACGGGCGAAGCCACCACAGGTGATTCGTCGAGATCAGCGCGCCAACGGTCGGTGTGCGCAGCGATCTCCTCGTCAGTCATACCGTCGTCGATCATGTCGACGACGGCAGCCGGCGTGGCGCTGGATGCATCACTCATGGCAACAAGGGTACTCCGATAGCCCCACAGCCGGAGACCGGCATGCCGTGTTGGCCAGTCAGTCGCCGAAGATCTTCGCCGCGACCAAGTCGGCTGCGCCGCGGGCCATGCCGGGGGTGACGTGCGAGTACAGGTCGAGGGTGATGGCGATGGTCGAGTGGCCGAGGCGCTCGGACACGATCTTCGGGTGGACACCTGCCTTCAGCGCCAGCGTCGCGTAGGTATGGCGAACATCATGCAGGCGGATACGTGGTACGCCTGCCGCTGCGACCACCCGACCGAACTCCTTCGAGAACCACTCCGGCCGAACCGGCTGACCGGCCTCGTCGGTGAAGGCCAGGCCGCCGTCGTTGGCCCAGTCCGGCCCATCGCGATCTGGTCTTCACGTTGACGACCACGGTGCTGGCGCAGCATCGTCACGGTCGTCTCGTCGAGATAGATCACTCGACGGCTCTTCGTCGTCTTCGGTGAGCCGACCGTCAGCTTGCCGTTGACGTTCGTGATGGTCTGGATGATCGCCAGCTCACCGGAGTCGAGGTCGATGTCTTTCCACCGCACCCCAAGCACCTCGCCGCGCCGCATTCCGGTCGTCGCCAACAGAACGAAGGCTCCATAGATGTGGTTCGACTCGGCAGCCGCGAAGAACTGCCGCAACTCGTCTGACGACCAGACCGTGAACTCGGGTCGCTCGACCGACGGCCCTCGCGCCGCAGCCGCGGCGTTGCGGTAGACGATCCCGAGTCGCTCCGCATCGGACAGCGCTTTACGCAGCACCGTGTGCGTGTTGCGCACTGTCTTGGGCGACAGGCCTGTGCCGTCGGCGCGACCATGATCGAGCAGGTCGGAGTAGAAGGTCTCGATCTGTATTGGGGTGAGCGCTTGGATCTGCACGTGACCGAGGCCCGAACGGATCCTCTTCGACGTGACCACATAGCTGTGGTGTGTCGACGCCTTGACCTGACCCTGCCGGCTCGCGAGCCACTGGTCGAGGAACGCACCGACCTTCATCGACGACTTCGACAATACGAGTTTGCAAAACACCTGGTCAGAGTGCCCGGACGGGATTTGAACCCGTACTCCACGTGAATGGAAGGGGGGTTTA
>NZ_JBDNIJ010000312.1:0-3074 GCF_041688325.1 Ilumatobacter sp. | reverse complement strand
GTGCCGATATCGGTCGGGTCGCCGGGTGGTGGCGCCGTGTTGTTACGAGCGGGTAAGGCTGACGCCGATCAGCAACTTTGGACCTCGACGACCGTGCTGTCGGCTTCGATCTTGAAGTACAGCGAGCGGCTCGAAACGAGGTGAGACACCTCGATCCAAGCACACCAGCCGAGGTCGTCAGTCTGCACGACCTCTCTCGAAGGAGCACCCAACGCGTCGGCGACGGGATCGTTCGATGCGTCGTAGGCCGTCATGACGATGTCGCCTGGGTCGATGACTGCGGTCGTCGCATTCGTGCGAATTCGGGAGACCTCGTCGTTGACGCGCCGGTTTCCGATGACACCGACCGCAAGTGAGGCCAAGAGAACGGCCGCACCGATGCCAACGATGATTCGAAGTCGCTCGGATCTTCCCGCGGCGTCGTTGTCCATCCCTGAAGGTACCGCTCGTAGGCATCCGAGAGGTCGAAGGGTGTCGCGCAGCGCAGGCAAGCGACACTTCGATTCGTCCGGCGCCTGAGATTCTGATCGCTTCCCCGATCGCGTAGGTGCCGTACCTGTGCGGGCTCGTGGTGTTCCCGCGGCGGTGGTTATGCGCGCCCGCGGGTGCTGGTTCGGGCCCGTGGTCGGTCTTTGCAATTCGCGTGGATGTTTCAGTGCGCTGCCGTTGATGCATGCATGCATGACGTCGAGGTGAACAGGGCGCCTGTCAGGTTCGTTTTCGGGGTTTGAGTGGTGCGTAGCTGACGAGTGCTGCGTCGACGATCTCGTCGAGGTGTTCGGTGATTGCTTCGGGTGGTTCGTGGTGGAGGGGGCGCCAGATCCCGCCGATGACGGCGAGGGCGCGCATGTGGTCCACGTGTCGAGATGAGAGTTGCGTGATCCGTTGCGCGAGGCGGAGATCGAGCGTTCGGATGGTGGCGCCGGGTCGGTCCTCGATTCGGAGTGCGAGGTCGGCGTCGGCCCAGCGTGCAAGGTCAGCGGACGCGACGAGAATGGTGAGGTAGTCGCAAAGGAGATGCCTGACGCCGGTCGGCCATTCGGCTTCGACGGCTTCGTCGATGACGGCGGCCAATTCGTTGGTGAGGGGGTCCAAGAGGGTGGTCAAGAAATCGGCCTTGGCAGGGAAGTAGTAGCTGATCGCGGCCTTGGAGATGCCGAGCGCTGACGCGATGTCGTTGACGGTGGTGCCGTCGTAGCCGCGAGCGGTGAACAGTGAACGTGCGGTCGCAACGATCTGCTCTCTTCTCGGTGTCGACGCTGGCATACGACCATTCTAAGAAACAACTTGACGGACGTCAAGGTGAGGCGTAGAACAGGTCTGGTACTTGACGCCCGTCAAGTCGTGAGCTGACCCGCCTGGGCCAACCATCGAAAGTGAGGAACCATCCTGAAGACCACCCGTTTCGGAGCCAACATCCTGGGCTGTGCACTGCTGTGTGCAGCCACGGTCGCAACGTCTACTGGCGCTGTGTCAGCCGACAACGGCGATGCCGACCAAGCTGTTGCCGTGAATGCTGCTGTCGAACAAGTTGCCGGTGATTCGGTCGCCACGAACGCAACCAGCACTGGTGACCTCGCCGTCACCGCTACGAATGACAACAGCACCGTTTCGATCCCTACCGATCCCGCTGATGGGATCACCGTTGCATCGAACGGCGTCGAGATCGGAATTGGGCTCCCCGGCGCAACCAAGGCCGATGACGCGACAGTGCTCAGCGCCGGAACCGCGGTGTACACCGACGCCGCCGTCGACACCTCGATCGCCGCTCAGGCACTCGCCGACGGCAGCCTTCGGGCACTCATCACGATCGAAGGCCCCAACGCACCAACCCAGTACCGCTTCCCGATCGATCTCCCAGCGGACTACCGTCTCGAAACCCAAGACGACGGCACCATCAACATCATCGACGCGAGTGGTGTGCCCGTGAGTCACTTCGACGCACCGTGGGCAACCGACGTAACCGGAGCAGCGGTTCCCACCACGCTAACCGTGGACGGCAACACGATCGTCCAGACCGTCAACCACACCGGCAACTACCCCATCGTGGCCGACCCCCACTACACATGGGGCTTCGTCACCGGCACCGTCTACTTCAATA
The DNA here is from genome assembly GCF_041688325.1 of Ilumatobacter sp. Classification (GTDB taxonomy): domain Bacteria; phylum Actinomycetota; class Acidimicrobiia; order Acidimicrobiales; family Ilumatobacteraceae; genus Ilumatobacter_A. The sequence continues at coordinate 973 of NZ_JBDNIJ010000312.1, read as the reverse complement.
AGAACGAAACCAATAAACTCATGCTCGGCTATGGCGTATCAGCGCTCGTTGGCGGTTATTTCACTGGCGGACTCGCTGCTATCCCTCTTGGTTCCATATCGCTCTACGCTGCGTACGTGCTGAACGCGGGCCATTGCATGAAGATGAAGGTTGTGCCCACGCCGCTCGGCCTCCAGGGCATTCCGGGTGAGTACTGGGGAACTTCGGGTGGAGGATACTGCAAATGATTCTTGCGTTTTGCCTTGCTGTCGGCGTTGGTGCCTCTCTCGGTGCGATCGGCCGAATTCGACACCACCGCCTGATGACGTTCTCAGGCACCGCGCTGTGTCTCGCGGCTCTCGTCCTGGCGTTGCTCTCAAGCACCCAGTTCCCGACGATCATCGGGGTCGCCATGGCGTGCATCTCCGTGCCGCTCGGCGTGATAGTCGCACGGCTACGAACGCAAACGAACCCTCGCCACGGATCGGCCGGATGAGATGTGGACGTCGCCAGATGGTCCGCCACCGAGGGTTCTCTGGCCCTGATCGTCGTGCTTGACGCGGTACTCGCGCTATCAGCAATTGCGCGGGTGATCATCAAGACTCGTCGAAGTCAGAACTGAAGCGACGGTACCTGGCAACCCTCCGTGACCGCCGTGCAATGGCGATCGGCGGTGCAGTGGGTGCGGTGATCGCAGCGCTCACGATCGCGAAAGGCTCAGCCGCCGGCGGTGTCGCGTACGGGCTCTTCGTTGCCGTCGCGGTCACCATCCTCGCAGGATGGAAAAGCACCGGGCGGCCCGTGGCCCCGTAGCCACCCGAGCAAAGATCCAACTTCGAACCTTGAGCGACTCCACCTAAACAGTGGAGTCGCTTTCGATTTCGGACGCCAATCATCACCCATCCCTGCACTCCTGGAGTCGGCTTCGATCCAGTCAGCCACCCGATCAGAACGCGCGCTCCGCCTGACCACCACCCCGAGCAGAACCGGCATT
>NZ_JBDNIJ010000049.1:0-1639 GCF_041688325.1 Ilumatobacter sp. | reverse complement strand
GAGTTGGAACTGGGCGGTCTGACGATTCGGATCGCTCACTGACTCGGAGGTCGTCGTGTTTGTCGCCATGCCGATCGCTTCGCTCGATCCGAGCGCGTCGACCATGATCAACCGATCGTTGTGGCGGAGCAGGCCGTCCTTCGTTTCTTTCGACCACATCACGCCGGACGACACGATGACGCGGAGCGACGAGATGTCCCAACGATCAGGCTCGGCCTCGAGGGCTCTGAGGATCGGCTTGGCGAAAGCATCACCGACGATCGAGGACGAGTTGATGTCGTACTGCTCGACTGAATCGAGGAACTCCTCAGCGCTGAAACTGCGGCCCACCGTGGTGGTGATGCTGCCGCCGACCATCAGGTTGCTGATCGCATTGAACAGGCCGGTGCCGTGCATCAGTGGTGCACCCGGCATGTTGCGCGGGCCGGGCCTGGTGGCGCGAGCGTCGACCGCGTTGAGGTCCTGTTCGGGCGGAAGCCGCATGCGATTGTTGGCGTCGAGCACGCCGAACAAGTCGTCTTGACGCCACATGACGCCTTTCGGCATGCCGGTGGTGCCGCCGGTGTACAGAAGGAGCAGGTGGTCGCCGGATCGGCCCCAGGCACCCGAGACGTTCTCGTCGGTTCCGGCAATCGCAGCGGCTTCGTACGGTGTTGCCCAGTCCGGGCATGGTCCAGCGTCGTCATCGACCCACAGCCAGGTCGTGATGCGTGGCACGCGATCGCGAATGGCTTCGATTTGATCGGCGAAGGTTCCGTGGAAGACAACGGTGGTGACGTCGCCGTTGTCCCACAGGTAGACCAGTTCGTCAGCGGCATAGCGGTAGTTGGTGTTGACCGTGGCGAAGCCGGCCTTAAACGCCGCGAATGTCGACTCAAGGTATTCGGGGCAGTTGTAGAGGTACTGGGCGACCTTGTCCTGTTCAGCGGCTCCGGGAATCGCGAGCATCGCCGTGGCAACGCCATTGGCGCGCCGGTTCATTTCAGTCCAGCTGATCTGGCGAGCGCCCTGCTGCTGGGCGAGTGCATCGCCGAGCCCACTGGCGATCGTCTCCCAGACGTCGGCGAGATTCCATCCCGTTTCGGTGGGGCTTACGTCCGTTGTCGTCACGACGAAGGACGGTAGCCACCTAGCTCGGCGGTCCCTGCATTAGCCGGTCGTATGCGGCCGTCACCGGGGAGTGTTCGGAGATCGCACCCCACATCGATTCGATCCACCAGGTGGCTCCGGCATCTTTGTACGCGCTCGGCGAATGCTCGGTCCCCTGGCCCTCGACGACGATGTCGAAGTCGCCGCCGGTATTGGGGTGCGCAGCAATTTCGGCGCCCAGCGTGGCGATCTCTTCGAGCGTCGGCTGGCGGACGCCCATTTCGGTCGACGAGTCGATCACCTGCGGGATAATCCCGTCCCAGCTGAGCGCCCGCCGCATCGACTTCGGTCGACCGAGGGCTCCAACGCACCAGATGGGGACGCGCGGCTGCTGGACGGTGTGGCCGATTGTCGGGAACTCGGTGGACCGCACCGTGTAGTGGGTGCCTGCGTACTCGAAGGGCTGGCCCCGCCAGAGACCGCACATGACGTCGAGACACTCGTCCATCAGTTCCGCGCGCACCTTGCGGTTGCACTCCTCACCGAAGGT
>NZ_JBDNIJ010000048.1:0-4750 GCF_041688325.1 Ilumatobacter sp. | reverse complement strand
GTTCTGGGCGGCCCGAGTGGCGGTGTGATGGCGTGGATATCGAGCGGTTCTCAGTACTGCTGGCCCGCTGACCTCGAGGTGGGAGTTGTCGGGTCTACTCGGCGAGTCGACGGAGCCGTTCAGCGATCGTTTCGATCGTCGGGTCGCTCGCGGCAACGTCGATGACGAGGTCGTAGACGTCGTCGTTGCTGGCTTTGGAGATCTCGACTCCGTTGATCTCCAAGAAGACAGCGGTCGACAACCAGCCCAGACGTTTGTTGCCGTCGACGAGCGCATGGTTCTTCACGATCGAATGGAGCAGCGCTGCGGCTTTGGTCCAGATGTCCGGGTAGGCGTCCTCACCGAACGCTGTGGTTCGCGGACGGGCGACGGCTGAGCCGAGCAGACCGATCTCACGAATCGGTGCGGGGTCACCGAACAGTGCAATGGCGAGGCCGACGACGTCATCGAGGTCGAGGAACTCGACCGGTTCGGTCACTCGCCGAGCCGACGCAGGGCGTCGCTGTGTGTCTCGAGAATCAGATTGGCGGACTGAGCGACGCGGTCTCGGTGTTCGCTGCGGCTGACGAACTCTCGAACGGCGCGCCGTGCGGCTTCTTGCATGGAGATTCCCTCGACGTCGGCACGCGCTCGCAGAGCTTCCTGTTCCGTGTCAGTGAGCCTCAGAGTCATCGCCATGAACTGATGGTATCACTTCGACACCATCTCGGCGATGGGTGAGACACGACCGTGAGCTCCGCATATCGGTGACGACACCCACACGCGAGAGCCACGCAGGAACGGCACGTACGCGAGTGTTCAGGTGCGCGATAACGCTCGCCGGGGTCAACGGTCAACGGTCGACGGCCGCTGAGGAGCGTCGGCTGTCGGGCAAGCCCTTCGACGGTCAGCGTCTGGTGGGGCCCGCAGAGATCAGCTGACTTCGACTGGGAGTGGGGTGCTGAGGAGCTGTTGGTCGGGGCCTCGGTACACGGTTGCGACCAGGTTGTAGTCACCGGCGGGAACGACGTAGCCGTCGGCCGGGTTGCAGCTGGAAGTGCTCACGACCACGGGAAGCACAGCGGACTCGCCTGGTTCAATCCGAACGGGGATCCCGACAGCGGGGATTTCGACTTGGCCCGAGTCGGCAACAACGGTGCTGCTCGCGTCGAGGAGATACCCGATCGCTGCGCCTGAAGAGAACTCGATGAGCTGATCACTGGTGTTGGTCAGGACGGCTTCGAGCGAGATGCTGCGTACGTCGCCTCCGCTTCGACCGAGGGCTCGCCCGGGTGTGGTCACCTCGATCGTGAGGCCGGGTTGTTCGCTGGTGTTGTCGAGCGATTCACACCGCGAGTTGGGGAGCGGGTCGGGCATGGGAAATGCGAACGAACCGACCTGCAACTTGACTCGGTCCCCGTACCGATCAGTGAGTTCTTGAGCGAAGGCTTCGTCGTCAGCGAACAAGCCGATCTCGACCTGACCGGCAGTGTTCTTGCCCCAGCTCGCTGCGCGGCTGCGCAGCTCAGCATCGAGTTCGTCGAGTAACTCTTGGGCGTCGACGCCTGACACCGGACCAACGCAGACAATCAGTTCATCGGGATACTCAACGACTTGTTCGAGTGCTTCGACGTGTCGTTCGCGGTCGCTGGTCATCGTGATCACCACAGAGGCATCATTTGGTCCAATCCATTCGAGTCGGTAGCCGCTGAACTCGTCAGGCCGTTCTGATCCGTAAGCAAGGACTTGTCCGAGCATCGGCTCGAGTCGGGTGGCTTCGGCGAGCATCGCATCCGGGTCAGCATCGAAGTCGAAATCCGGAGGAACACTCTGGCTGCAAACAGCCTCGTTGATTGCCGGCGCTGTCGTAGCTGCTTGAACGACCGTATCGGCGGGCTCACCTGTCGTGGCACTGCCGCAGCCTGCCAACAGCACGACACAGGCAAACATCCATCTCTGCACGACCATTGACGTTAGACGCCTGACCCCAGGGACAGGTTCCCGCGTCCAGCAATCTCTTCCGTCGATGTTCACGCCGCTTCTCGACGGCGGAGTCAACCACGAGTTGTCTCGTCAAGCCGGCTTCGAAGCCACTCATAACGACAGCCACTCCGGTCGGCCGAAGTAGCGCATAGCAGGCACGTATCCGCTCGGAGAGGACCCCTATAACGTGCGCGGTGCCTGACGAGCGTCAGTTGCCGGCAGTGGAATCGCCCCAGATTTCTTCGCCGTCGTCGTCAACCGCGCCGGTGCGTTCCAAGCCGATCGCTGAGGCCACGCGCTGCGAACGCGAGTGTTCTCGATGGATGTGGGCGGTGACGCGAGAAACACCTGAAGCCACAAGCTCGTCAACCATTGCAAGGACTGCTTCAACGGCCAAACCGCGTGACTGATGAGCGACACCGACGAGCCAGGCAAGGTCCGCTGCTCCATCGATGACCGTTGCTTGAACAAAGCCGATCGACTCTTTACTGTCAGTGCGTCGAACAATCCAGTTATGCCACTGCTCCCCGGACTGTCCCGATCCAGCAACCTGTGCCCGGTAGCGCTCGGCGAGCGCTTCGCGGCTTGGCGGGTCGCCTCCCGTGAAGCGGTACAGCGCAGGATCCGCGAGCACCGCCCACATTTCATCGGCATGTTCAACGCTGAGCGGCTCCAATGCCACGCGAACAGTCGGCACCTCATCTACACGGTCGACTTCCACTTCAACACACTCGCATGCCAAACCGAGAGCCACAGCCCCAACGAAGCCACTGCAACGATGACGGCACACGACAGTCGTTGATCCACCCATATCAACGGCCTCGGCCAGCTGGCGTAGCCGCTCGTATCTACACGTCGGCGCTCGGTTGGGTGCGCGAGAACGTGATCGGACGGGCACCGCAAGTGGAGTATGCTGGCATACATGCAGAGGACAACAGTCAAGCTCCCCGACGACCTCGACGCTCGACTGCGACACGAAGCCAAGCGGCGCGGGATCACCGTGTCCGAACTGACCAGAGAAGCCATCGAAACGCTTCTTGTCGCACCGCAAGGCAAACGTCGCCTCCTCGCTGCAGGCGCCGGCGCAAGCGGACGCACCGACATCTCCGAACGCATCGAAGAAATCCTCGCCAGCGAGGTCGGCTCATCGCACTGATCATCGACGCCGGCCCGCTCTACGCGTACGTCGACCGCGACGACCGCCACCATGCCGCAAGCCTCGACCTGCTCGAAACACACCCCGGGCCCCTGATCGTCCCCACCCTCGTCATCACTGAAGTGGCCTATCTCCTGGGCACCCGACTCGGCGTTGATCCAGAGGTGAGGTTCTTGGGGGATCTGGCCGCAGGCAACCTCATCGTCGAACCAGTTGCCGCATCAGACTGGCTGCGCATCGCCGAACTCGTGGCGCAGTATGGCGATCTTCCACTCGGCACGGTTGATGCGTCCGTGATCGCGGCTGCCGAGCGGCTCGGCACCAACGACATCGCAACACTCGATCGACGCCACTTCACCGTCGTTCAATCCAGCATCGGCATCCTGAACCTGGTCCCTTGAAACGAAGCGATCAAACCACTCCATAATGTGCGGCCTGCAGCGGGTCCAGACCGTCCGCTATCTACACGTACGCGATCGACCACCCGCTCCAGAACGGCCGCCGGTCAGACGACCGCTACAGCGACTCTGTTGGCGTGTGCCGCGAGAGCTTCGATGTCAGCGCGATCACCAGTGACCACTGTTCCGCCCGGCTCGGCGAGAGCGACGACGAGAGCACCCACAGCAGAACCGGATCGGGCTCGTCGCCGCAGCTCGGCTGCTCGCCGTGCGGTCGACTCACTCACCGAAGCGTCGATGATGCACATCTTCAAGAATCGGTGGGTGTTGGCGTCGCGTCGCGGATCGCCATACAGGGATTCGACGAGAACCATCGTCGGTACGACTGGCGGCCACAGTTCCTGTGCCTTGAACGCCCGAATGAGCGACAGAGCGGTCTTGGTGCGTGCCGAGAGGCGCGACAATCCGCCGCTGTCAAGAACCAGCACCGGTCAACCGACTCGGTCGAGTGACCGATCCCGGATCCGTCGTGCGATTGCCTCGGCAGTGGTCTGCTGGCGCTGGCTGGGCTCGCCAACTTCGGCGGCGAGTTCGTCGAGATATCGGTCCGCTTCAGCGAGCGCGTCTTGACGTTCCAGTTCGGCACGAAGCGCTACCTGGAGTAGCTCGGAGGCCGGGAGGTCGCGCTCCTTCAGTTGTTCGTGGAGGTCGTCGGGCAGGTACACCTGTACTCGTGGCATACGCCTAACTATACACACGTCACCCGAGCGCGCGTAGCGCATATCAGCGAGTCGACTGAGGCAACCAGACCGTCGCATATCGGCACTTGCGATCGCTCGGGCCGCTCAGAAACGTGCGAGGCGGCGGACTCCATGGCGACACGTCAGGTCCGACTACGAAGGTGATTTGAGGTCCTGATTCAGGTCGACACCGCGAACGCCGTCTTGATCAGGGACCTCAGTGTCCAGCACAAGTTCCGGAGTCGCCAGCGGTTCGGAAGAGCGAACCCCGGAGCCGTACTCCTCATCCTCTGAGTATCCATACGTTCGGGTGTGAATGACGTTCCGAATCAGCCGAGCCACTCGTCGAAATCTCACGACTTCATGATCGCACGGTTGTCCGTCCACCGAAAGAACGCCAGCCAGTTTCCGAACGTCCTCCGCTCGACGAAGGCGCTCATGGGGAACTCGAAGCGCGACACTCAACGCCGCACGGCCAGCCGAGTAACGAACGC
>NZ_JBDNIJ010000311.1:0-7085 GCF_041688325.1 Ilumatobacter sp. | reverse complement strand
GGCCTGAATACAGCTTCGAGTTTTACATGGAGACCAAAAACATCTCGATCGCCTACGACACTCACGCGATCCCGAAGCTGGGCAAGATCTGATGGGTCTCACGCTGTCCACCGAACAGATCGCGTTGCTTGCTGCCGAGCACGAACAGGCACGAACGACTGCAGTGCCGTGTGACCCGGTCACCCGACGATTCCCCGACATCACGTTGGACGATGCGTACGCGATCCAGGCGGAGTGGGTCGGCCTGCAGGTCGCCAACGGCGCAGTGATCAAGGGCCACAAAATCGGGTTGACCAGCCGGGCCATGCAGATGGCGATGAACATCGATGAGCCCGACTTCGGTGCGCTGCTCGACCACATGTTCATCCCGAACGGCGGCTCGATAGCAGCTGCCGATCACCTCGATCCGAAGCTCGAAGTCGAGTTCGCCTTCGTACTCCACGACGACCTCGTTCCCCACGCACTGGGTCGCGACCTGACGACCGACGACGTGTACGCCGCGACGAGCCATGTGGTGCCAGCGCTCGAGTTGATCGATGCTCGGTCCTACCGTGTACATCCCGACGACGGTCGGACGCGCACGGTGCGCGACACCATCTCAGACAACGCAGCGAACTCGGGGATCATCGTCGGCGACGAACACATCTCGGTTGGCGAGGCGCGCAACGGTGATCTTCGATGGGCCGGTGCGATTGCCTACCGCAACGGCGTGGTCGAAGAGACCGGGCTCGGCGCAGGGGTCCTCGACGACCCGGCAATGGGGATCGTCTGGCTCGCCAACAGGCTCCAAGGCATCGGCATTCCACTCACGGCTGGCGAAACGATTCTCGCCGGCTCTTTCACCCGACCGATCGACTGCCGTGCAGGCGATCACTTCCGTGTGGACTTCGGTTACCTGGGCACACTCACCCTCGACATCACCTGACCGGTCACACTGTGCCTGACACAGTGTGACCGTCCGCATGGAACTCTGGAACGGACGCAACTATTGTCCAGTCTGATGAGCATGGCGGGGTCAGATATTTCCATCGATGTGAGCAAAGCGCGTGGTCTTGGATCGTGGGCGCTGGGCGCCGGAACGTGCCTGTTTCTGGCGGTGGTCGTAGCGGCCTGTGGGTTGGGGTCGGGGAGCGACGGCGCTGCACCGAAAGGCGAAATAGAGCCTGCAGTGGCGGGCTCAGCGAACACGGACTCAACCAACGCTCAAACGCCAGTTGATCCGACGACGGCGGCCGACACCACGACATCGGCGGCTCCGGATACGACTGCCGCGCCTCAGACAACGCCGCCCGGCGGCGTGTCATTCGCCTCCAACATTCAACCGATCATCACCGAGACCTGCGCGAGCTGCCACACGGGCGATGGGCCGGGCACACAGCATGTTCGTTTCGACACGGCTGACGATGTGTCGCGCGCTGCGTTTGCCATTGCCATCGTGACCGAGACTCGCTTCATGCCGCCGTGGCCCGCGAGCGACGAGAGCGTCCCGTTCGACCATGACTGGAGCCTGACCGACGAAGAGATCGCGACGATCCTTCGCTGGGACGACGACGGTGCCCCGCTCGACGTGGATCCGAACACTGAGATGATCCCGGTCAACGGTGTCGTCGGGCTCAATGACCCCGATCTCGTCATGCAGGCCGATGGAAGCTACGACGGCGAGTTCGGTCAACCCGACGAGTACCGCTGCTTCGTCTATGACCCCAAGCTGACGGAATCGACGTTCGTGTCGGACATGGAGTTCATCCCGCAGCAGATGCAGGTTGTCCACCATGCAGTCGGCTTCGTGGTCCCAGGATCAGAGCGAGCTGCGGTCGAAGAGCGCAACGGTGCTGATGGTCAGGGAGGCTGGACGTGCTTCGGGTTCAGCCCCGGCAACGGCGCAGATCTGATTTTCACGTGGGCGCCGGGCACCGATCCAACCGTGTTCCCTGATGGCACCGGGCTCGAGATGGAAGCTGGCGATTTCTTCGTTCTGCAGACGCACTATCACTACGACGTTGAGGCCGACGCTGACCAGTCGACTTTTGCGATCAACTTCGCTGAAGGCGACGATGTTGATGCAATTGCCCTGTTCACCTACTTGGCTCCGGCTGAGATCCCGTGCGGCGAAGGCGAAGAAGGCCCACTTTGTGACCGCGACGCAGCCCGTCAGAAGGCGATTGATGCATACGGACGTGCGGGTGTGCTCGCCGATGCACTGATCGGTGGTTGCGGTAACCCACTCGATGCGCCCGACGGTTTCGTCGACGGAATTGCGAAGTCGACCTGCGACTGGCCGGTTGTCAACCCCGGCGAGATCGTTTCGGTGTTTGGCCACGAGCATGAGATCGGGGCGAGCTTCAAGATGACGCTCAATCCGGACACGCCCGAAGAGTTGGTGTTGCTCGACATCCCAGTGTGGGACTTCGACTGGCAGCTGATCTATGAGCCGACCGACAGCATCATCATCGACAGCGGCGACATCATTCGGGTCGAATGCACCTGGGATCGGGCGCTCCGTGACCCGCTCCTCGAACCGGCCTATGTCCTGTGGGCCGATGGCACTGACGACGAGATGTGCTTCTCGTCGGTCGTCACTCGCCCGGTCTGAAGCAGGTTCCCCGGGTCAGGCGGGTGACGGCTCGGTCGGCGCGAGCTCTTCGTAGGTGTCGATCTTGCGGAGCGTCGGGAAGATCAATGCGAAGGACGCTGCGATCGCCACGGTGATGAGCCCGCCGCCGGCGATTGCCCACGGCAGGCCGAGTGCTCGTGCTGCCACGCCGCTCTCGAAGGCTCCGAGTTCGTTCGAGGCGCCGATGAACACGCCCTCGACTGCGTTGACACGGCCGAGTTGGTGGTCAGGAGTGACCAGCGGGACGATTGCGCCGCGGATGTTCATCGACACCATGTCAGCGGCGGTGATGACGATGAGTGCAACGAAGGCAACCGCGTAGTTGCGGGTCAGGCCGAACACGACTGTGCCAGCACCGAAGATGCCCACGACCCAGAGCAACGTCGGCCCGACGCGGCGCACTACGGGGCGGAACGTGAGTACGACGGCCATGCCGGCTGCACCAATACCTGGGGCAGCGCGCAACCAGCCGTAGGCGATGTCACCGACGCCAAGTCGTTCGCTCGCCACTGCCGGGATCAGCGCAACAGCGCCGCCGAACAGAACAGCGAACAGATCGAGTGAGATGACGCTGAGGACGATCGGGGTGTGGCGGACGAAGGTGAGCCCTTCAACGGCGCTCGACCATGTTGGCCGATCAAGGTTGCGCTCCGGCTCGCGGTTGTAGTGCAGTTTGATCAGCGGCAGAATCGCAGCGAACTGCAACGATGCGGCAATCCCATACGCCAAGGACGCACTCACGCTGTAGAGGAAGCCGCCCATGATCGGGCCGATAATGGTGGCGGCGGTGAATGTGCCCATCCAGAGGGGCATGACCTTGGGGAATGCTGCGATGGGCGTAACGAACGGAGCGATCGAGCGGCGTGCCGGTACGAGGATTGCGTCGGCAGTACCGAGCACGGCGGCGATCGCGAACAGTTGCCACACGGCGGCTGATCCGCTGACGCTGAACACGACGAGAGCGATCGTCGCGACGCCACGACCGAACAAGCCGATCGACGAGATCCGACGACGGTCGAACCGATCAGCGATGTATCCGCTGACGAGGACAAGCAGAAGCGCCGGTAGGAATTGAGCGAGGCCGATGAACCCGATGTCGAGCACGTTGCCGGAGATGTCGAAGACCTGTTTGAACAGAACCGTCAGGAGCAGGTTCTGGCCGATTGCTGCGCTGGCGATCGAGAGGAGGTAACGCCGAACGTTCTTGTCGCGCAGCAGTTCGCCCGCCGTGCTGTCGGCCCCCAGTTCCATGCGTCGCCGAGCGTACTGGTGCCGGGGCAGTGGCGGAGCAGCGGCGGGTGGTGGAAGGGGTGGTGGAAGGGGTGGTGGCGGGATGGTGGCGGGATGGTGGTTTCGATCAATCAGTACTGGTGTCGGGTTCGGCCGGAACGTCGATTGCCGGCTCCTCTGGGAACCGCTCTGTCAGCAGCTTGGCGATCTCGTAGTGGCGAACGAGAAAGGAGCGTTCGTCGAGCTTCTTGCGACGCATCCAGCCGGTCACTTCGTCATTCGACTTACTCGCGTTACACGACCGACAAGCTGGAGCGATGTTGGGCAGCGTGTAGCGGCCGCCGCGAGAAAGCGCCTGGACGCAGTCTTTCTGCAACGGCTGGTCGGTAGCACTGCAGTAGGCGCACCCGCCCCATTCGTCTTTGAGCGCACTCCACTGCTCGGCGGTCAGGTCGTGCTCGACGCGATCCATCCGGCGTTTGCGTTTGCGTTGCGCACGAGCACGCCGTGTCCCACTGACCGCCATGGGGCCACGGTACTGCGCGCTACTCGGTCAAGAGCTCCGGCGAGCATGAGGCCGGGGCGGTGACTGGGTTGCAGCGCGCGACGGCCCCGCCCGGCAGCGCGACGACGTACGGGCTGTCGAAGTGGGTCGACGGTTCGTAGTAGTCGGTACTCAAGAAGTGTGCCCCGCTGGCAAACGCTGTGTCGCGGCTCGTGGTGTCATTCTCTCGTGCATCGACGGTCGGCGAATCGGTCCGGGTGCGAATGAGATAGCCGGCGGCCGCTGCGGCATTGAGGCCCGGGTCGGTCGGGTCGTCGAATCAGAGAAAGGCGGCATCAGGCGCGCCGGGCGTCGAGCTCGTGAACATCGGTCGGCCTTCGAGTACGGGAGTGTCTGCGATATACAGGTCGCGTTGGGCTCCGGCATCGTTCAGTACGATCACCACCTGGCCGCGAGCGCTGGTGAGCTCAGGCCACCCGGCGCCCTCCACCGCGTCGGCCAGCGTGGCGGCGTCTCCACGGACCTCGGGCTCGAGGAGTTGTTCTGAAGAGATTACAGAACGCACCTCGTTGTCGAGCGCGAGCAGCACGTCGGCTGTCGTCTCGACCGGAACGGCCCCTGGGAGGTCGATGTCGAGGATGAGTCCTTCTTCGGCTGCTGCCTCGGGAACCGATCGCGACTTCAGTTCAATCAGCACGACGATTGGCACGTGGTTTGGGTTGTCGGACGACCATGCATCGATTTCGCTGAGACGCGCCACGAGGGTGAGGCACGTGGTCTCGTCCAAGTCCTGCGTATGCATCACCTTGAAGCCCGGTTCGTCGAGTGCCGGTTCGCCGGATGTGACAGGGAGACTGACGACGGCGTTTGCGGCGCGGTGTGCGTACAGGCCACCGTTGGGGTCAGCGAACACGTCGAGTTCGAACTGGCGGATCCCGAACTCGTCGGGCTGTTCGGTCAGCGTCCGATGCGAGTACTCGATGTCTCGCCCGAGCTCCGCGGACATCGCAACGATGCCGTCGAAGAGGACCGGCTGGGGAACCAGGTGGAAGCTGTTGTCTGAGCCGATCACCTGGATGTGGTTCATCCGAAGCGGCTCGCACAGTGGCCACTCCGGCCGCCTTCGCGAGTTTCGAGAACGCCGGCGAGTTCATCGGCGAACCGGTTGATCCCGCGTGACGATCCGGCGGACCTCTCACCCCAACCTCTGGACAGGAAGCTCTAGATGCTCCGATTCGTCGCGGGAAGCATCCCGTGGAGAACGTAATCTACGTTCGCGGCGCACCAGCGTTTCAGGTAGATCGGGTCGGATATGTCGACGTCGTGCGCCGCCTTGATACCCGGGGTGTACAGCACCTGATTGATCACTCGATCAAGGATCACGCCTGAAACCATCGACGTGTCGAGCCCCTCACGCACCAAGCCTCGCCGCTTTCCCTCATCAAGGAATGCGACAAACGTGTCCGCATAGTTGCCCAGAACAGCAGGCGACGCGTCCTCGCGCACAACCACCTTCAGCAGGTCTCTGTGTTCGAGACACGCATCCATCGTCGCCTCGAACAGCATCTCGATGCGCGAAACGAAATCGTCGCGGGACTGAGCAGGCGCAGCAAGCAGCTTGATCGGGAGGGCGAGAACCCGCGCTCCAAACCGCTCGATAATGGCATCAAGCAGTCCAGCCTTGTTCCCGAAGTAGTGGTGCACCATGTTGGTGCCCGTGCTGGCCCGTGCGCAGATCTCGCGAGTCGAACCGCCCTCGTAGCCCTTTTCGGCAAACACTGCCGCCCCTGACGTCAGCAGACGCTCTCGAGCTGACGGCAGTTGGGTGTCAGCCACTCTTGCCGACTTGAGCCTTCTCCAGCGCCTTGACCTTCCTGGGATGTGGCTCCCCGGTCTCGACGTAGTGTTTCAGCTCCTCGCCGATCTGCCCGACAGCGACTGATGCACCCTTGCGGATCACCGGCCAGATCACGTAGGCCCATGGCTTGAGCTTCGAGCTGAAAGCCCACGTGGTGGTCGAACGTTCATCAGCGTCCACCGTTATCGCGAAGTCCAGCGAGTTGTAGTGGACAGGAAAGACCTTGGGCGCGTCGACGAAGTCGATTCGCACCGTGCACGTCTTGGCAGCCTCGTCGTAAGCGAGAAACTGCTCTGAGGCCTTCAGTCCCGACGGGTCCGCCTGCAGCTCACACACACGGCCGGACGATGTGGCGCCTTCGAACAGGTTGCCGTTCTCCCTGCCGTATGACTTTGGGACCGAGGCCATCCACTCGTGTGCATTGTCGAATCCGTGGGCAAAGATCGCCCAGACCTCCTCAGCAGACGCGTCGATCTTGGTTGTCTTCTTGAACTTCATCTGAATTCCCCTTCTCCGTATGTAGCGCTCGATACACATACTATAGCGATCGCTACATTGACTGGCGCGCCGTTTGCAACATTCAGCAGCCTGCGAAGGTCAAGGGTTATCCGCGGTGACTCGCTTTTTTGCCGGTGGTCTGTGGCGCTCAATCCGACCAGGCCCCGCCAGGGAGCGTCGCGAGGAGCGCCGCGGCGAGGCGAGGCAGCTCGTTCCGGCGAGGCCAGACGGCGCGCAGGGTGCGGTTGATCTGCAGGCCGGGAACGGTGAGCTCGACGAGGCGACCGTTGGCGATGTCGTCGGCAACGGCCAAGCGACTAATCACGGTCGGCGACGATCCGTTAATGACCGCGATGCGCACGGCTGAGATCGAGCCGAGG